>JAYGEF010000223.1:0-21874 GCA_046582535.1 Alphaproteobacteria bacterium | reverse complement strand
GTCAAGTTGATCCGGGTGTCCGTGCTGGCGCCAGTGGTGCTGATTTTCTCGCTGGTCATCCGCGCCACCAGCGAGGCCGGTGACAGCGGAACAAAACGCCCGCCACTGGTCCCGGGTTTCATCCTGGCATTCCTGATCCTCGCCGGCGTGAACTCCCTCGGGGTTATTCCACAGACGCTCGCTGAGGGACTGGGCCAGCTCTCCCGCTGGACGCTGCTGGTCGCCATCGCGGCGGTCGGCATGAAGACTTCGCTTCGGCGCATCCTCGACGTTGGCGGACAGGCCATCACCCTTATCGTGGCCGAAACGGTCTTCATTGCCGGGCTTATCCTGATCGGTATCGTGTTTCTCGCCTGACCGCGAAACAGCCGGCCCGAGCGGGATCTGATCGCCCTGTTCAGCTACGACGAGCGCCCCGACATGGTGTTCCACGAGTCGACGGTGCGCAATGTGAGGGAACCGTCGTCCGAGCCTTATCTTGGCCAGCCCGGATAGGCTCGCCTAGCTCATGAGCTGCGACACCGCCGCTTCAAGGGCGGCAATGGCCTCCCCCTTCTCGTCCTGCATGGCCGACAGCCTGTTCAGTAGCTATCAGATTCTATCATAGGTTCCATGGTGTAACTACGAGGCGGCAACCAGGTCGAAGGCGATGCTGATACGCTTGTCCGGGCCGGCAAATGGGATCGTCCGGTGGAACAGGTACGATGGGAACAGCGCCACCATTCCCTCCTCGGGCATGATCAGCCTGACCTTCGGTTCGAAGCCGATAGGCGTATCATCGCGCGGCCGGCCGAACTCGATCCAGCCGGCATGACCGTCGGATGACACGGAGATTCCCGGCGCCCGCACATAGTAGACACCACTCAACCAGCCGGCGGGATGGATATGGGCGAGCTGGTGGCCGTGATCCGCCAACACCGTGGCCCACATGCGCAAGGCGTAGCGGCGGGGAATGGCGCGCATGTAAGCCCGGCTCGCCGCAGCCTCATGGTCGGCGAGGTGAGCGTCGATGGTCGCCCGCAAATGACCGTGCAGGGCCATGACGGCGGCGCTCGGGTTGGCCAATAAATTGCCCAATTGCGAACCACTCCGGGTGGTCGTGGCGCCTGGCTCCCATTCCAGATCGGGGTGATCGGCGAAGTCCGCGACCAGGGCGCTGTTCAGCGCCTCGGTGTCGATACCGGGAGACGTCTGGTCGAGGCGTCGCACGGTCACGTCACGCTCCGGGTCAATCGCTTCGGCGGCCTCGTCTAGGCGACCGAGTTCGGCCAAGGCCACCGCCCGCCAGGCCAGGGCGCGACGGTCGAAAGGCTGGCTGGCGAGACAGCCGTCAAAACTCTCCAGCGCCGGTGCCGGCTCGCCGGCCTTAAGCTGGACGCGACCAAGATTGAACAACCCGTCGGGAAAGCCAGGACGCAACGAAACAGCGCGGCGGAACGCCGTGGCCGCGTCATCGAGCCGCCCTTGATTGTGAAGAATGTTCCCGAGACTGTTGTGAACGCTTTCGTCGCCCGGCGTGAGCTCGATAGCCTTATAGAGAAATCCGAGGGCTTCGTCGGTGCGACCGAGCTGGGCCAGCACGGCGCCGAGATTGACATGGGCACCGGCGGTGCCCGGCGCCAGTTCGGTGGCGCGCCGAAAACTGGCGGCGGCGGCTTCGAGTTGGCCCATGGCACGTCGAACCGGCCCCCGGTTGTAGTGATATTCCCGATTGTCCGGACGGGCCGCGACGGCCCTGTCCAGAAGCGCCGCGGCCGACGCGTTGCGGCCGGACTAAAACGTCACCGTGGCCAACAAATGCAGGGCCTCCGCATGTTCGGGCTCGCGGGCGAGAACCGTGCGATAAATCTGTTCGGCCTGGGCCAAACGCCCGGCATGGTGATGACCTAGAGCCTGACGCAAGGCATCGGATGAACGATTGGAAGACTCGGTCGAACTCAAACTTCCTTGCCCTTGAAACGGCAGAATTCATGCACGGTGCAGGCCGGGCAGTTGGGTTTACGGGCCGTGCAGACGTAGCGGCCATGGAGGATAAGCCAATGGTGGGCGTGCTGCTTCCAGACATCGGGGACGATTTTGGTGAGCTTGTCCTCGACCGCGTTGGCGGTCTTGGCGGGCGCCAGACCGGTGCGGTTGGAGACCCGAAAGACGTGGGTATCGACGGCGATGGTGGCCTCGCCGAAGGCAGCGTTGAGCACCACGCCGGCGGTCTTGCGCCCGACCCCGGGCAGCGCTTCAAGATCCTTGCGCCCGGACGGCACCTCGCCGTCGTGCTCATCAAGCAACATCCGACTCAGCTTGATGACGTTCCTGGCCTTGGTATTGAACAGGCCAATGGTACGGATGTAGCCGCGTAACGCCTCCTCGCCCAGGTCGACCATGGCCTGGGGATTGTCGGCAACCGCATAGAGCGGCCCGGTGGCCTTATTGACCGAGACGTCCGTGGCCTGGGCCGACAGCACCACGGCTACCAACAGTGTGTACGGCGTGGAATAGTCGAGCTCGGTCTCGGGGGCCGGATTGACCTTGGCCAGGCGGCGGAAGAACTCATCAATATCGGCGCGTTTCATGGTTTGAGACCATAGCGGCGAGCGGAGATTCGAACAACCAGCCACTAGAGACGACCCTGGTGGCGACGGCCGGCTTTACGCGCACCGGAACTCGTCATACCACTGTCGCCCATGAAGTTGTCCCCGCACGCTGCCAACATCGCCCTGCTGTTCGCCCTGTCGTCGATCTGGGGCAGCTCCTACATGCTTATCAAACTCGGCCTCGACACCGTGCCGCCGGTGACCATCGCGGCGGCCCGCATCGCGCTTGGCGCCGCGACCCTGTTGGTGGTAGCCCGGTGGCGCGGCTTGCGCCTTCCGCGCGGCTTGCGTGCCTGGGCGCCCTTTGCCGTCATGGCCATGGTCGGCAATGTCATGCCGTTCTCGCTGATCGCTTGGGGCGAAACTCACATACCCAGCGGCCTGACAGCCATCCTGCTTGGCGTGGTGCCGGTGTCAACCATGGTGTTGGCCCATATCTGCACCACCGACGACCGCTTCACGGCGAACAAGCTGGCCGGCCTCGCTGCCGGTTTCGCCGGACTGGTGGTACTTGTCGGCCCCGACTTGCTCGGCGGCCTTGGCGGCAGTTTGCTGGGCAAGCTCGCCGTGGTCGGCGCGGCGCTGTGCTACGCCACATCGATCGTCTACGCCCGCCGCCTGCGCCATGTGCCGGTGGTGGTCAGTGGCGCCGCCTCGTTGACCGTGGCCACGATCATCATTGTGCCGGTCAGCCTGATCGTGGAAGCGCCTTGGCAAAGCGCGCCGTCGGCCACCTCGATGGCCGCGCTGGTGCTGCTCGGCGTGGTCGGTACCGGCGTTGCAACGCTCATCTTTTTCCGTCTGGTGGCGGGTGCCGGCGCGACCTTCACCTCACTGATCAACTACCTGATACCGCTGTTCGGCGTGCTGTGGGGTGCGGCGGTGCTGGCCGAGCGCCTGCCGACCACCGCCTTCGCCGGCCTCGCCCTGATCCTCTCGGGCATCGCCCTGGTCAACCGCCCGGTGAAGCCGGTCGCGAGCGACTAAAGCCCGAGTACGTCAATCATCGAATAAAGGCCGGGCGGTTTGCCGCGGGCCCACAAGGTCGCGCGCAGGGCACCCCGGGAGTAGATGCGCCGGTCGGTGGCCCGGTGGGCCAGCTCGATGCGCTCGCCGTCGGCGGCGAAGGTGACGCTGTGCTCGCCAACCACGTCGCCGCCGCGCAGCACGCCGAAGCCGATATCGCCGCGCCGGCGCGCCCCGGTCATGCCGTCGCGGCCCCGCGCCGACACATCGTCAAGCTCAACGCCACGGCCCGCCGCCGCCGCCCGGCCCAGGCCCAACGCCGTACCGGACGGGGCATCGACCTTGTGGCGGTGGTGAATCTCGAAAATCTCGATGTCGTAGTCGTCGTCCAGGGCCGCCGCGACCTTTTGGGTCAGGCCCATGAGCAGATTGACCCCGAGGCTCATGTTGGGCGCCCAGACGATGGCCGTGCGCTCGGCGGCGGCGGCCAGCGCGGCCTCCTGGAAGCCGTCGAGGCCGGTGGTGCCGATAATGTGGATCACCCCGGCCTGGGCCGCCATGGCCGCATGATCGACCGTGGCGCCGGGGCTGGTGAACTCGATCACCGCATCGCAGGCCGCGAACAGGGCCGGGGATTCGTCGCCGACCACAACGCCGGCCTTGGGCAAGCCGGCAAGAACCCCGGCGTCATGGCCCAGGGCGCCGCTGCCGGGACAGTCGATAGCGCCGGCCAGATGGACCCCATCATGGCCCAACACCTCGGCGACCAGCATACGTCCCATGCGTCCGCCGGCGCCGATAATGCCGATATTCATGTCAGTCATGTGTTGAACCCCCCGTACCGTCCTGTGACAGCCTGTTTTACCTCGGCGGCGTTCCCGGCGCTACTCGCGCAAATCGTCCCACAGTTCCTTGACCTTATCGAAGAAGCCGGCCGACTGGGGATTGGTCTTGTCGCCGCCTATGCTCTCGAACTCGCGCAGCAGCTCCTTTTGCTTTTTGCTCAGGTTGACCGGCGTCTCGACCTGGGCGTGAATATACATATCGCCCCGGTTGGTGCTGCGCATGACGCTCATGCCCTTGCCCTTGAGGCGGAACTGATGGCCGGTCTGGACCCCGGTCGGAATGGTCACCCGGGCCTTACCGCCGTCGATCGTCGGCACTTCGATGGCGCCGCCCAGGGCGGCCGCGGTTACCGTAATGGGAACCTGGCAGTGGATGTTGGCGCCATCGCGCTGGAACAGGCGGTGGGAAGAGACCGACAAGAAGATATAGAGATCGCCCGACGGGGCGCCGCGCACGCCGGCCTCACCTTCGCCGGACAGGCGGATGCGGGTGCCCTCCTCGACGCCGGCGGGAATATTCACCGACAGGGTCTTCTCGCGGTGGACCCGACCATTGCCCCGGCAGGTCCCGCAGGGGTTCGAGATTACCTTGCCGGCGCCCTGACAGGTAGCGCAGGTGCGCTCGATGGTGAAGAAGCCCTGCTGGGTGCGGACCTTGCCGGCGCCGCCGCAGGTCGGACAGGCGGTCGGTTCAGCGCCACCGGCGGCACCGCCGCCGCCGCAGTCGTCGCACACCACGGACGTGGGAACACGGATTTTGGTGTTCTTGCCGTGATACGCCTCGTCAAGCTTGATTTCGAGGTTGTAACGCAGGTCGCCGCCGCGGAACCGGCTTTGGCTGCCGCGGCCGCCGCCACCGCGCTTGCCGCCCATGAAATCGCCGAACAGATCGTCGAAGACATCGGCGAAGCTCGAGGTGAAATCGAAGCCACCGGCGCCGCCCTGGAAAGCCTGGTGGCCATAGCGGTTGTAGGCCGCGCGCTTTTCGTCATCCTTGAGAACTTCGTAGGCCTCGGCGGCTTCCTTGAAGGTCTCTTCGGCCTTCTTGTCGCCGGGATTACGGTCTGGGTGGTGCGCCATGGCGAGCTTACGGTAAGCCGATTTGAGGTCGCCCGCGCTGGCATCGCGGCCAACGCCCAGAACTTCGTAATAATCGCGTTTATCCATAGCAACTCACCGCCCGCCCCACATACGAACCGCCCCGCGCGGGCGGGACGGCCGTGTCGCGCTCAGATTTACCGTGGCGAGCCTCAGCCCGCCTCACTCTTTTTATCGTCTTCGACTTCCTCGAAATCAGCATCGACGATGGTTTCGCCAGCGTCGCCCGGCTCGCCGTCGCTATCACCACCCGGGGCACCACCCGGCGCTTCGCCGGCGTCACCGCCCTCGGCGCCTTCGGCTTCGGCTTGGGCCTTGTACATGGCCTCGCCAAGCTTCATGGAGGCTTCGGCCAGGGTGTTGGTCTTTTCCTTGATGGTCTCGGCGTCGGTTTCCTCGCCCTCGAGAACGCCGCGCAGATCGGTCATGGCGGTGTCAATGGCCGCCTTCTCGTCGTCGCCGACCTGATCGCCATACTCGCCAAGGCTCTTTTCCGTCGAGTGGATCAGGGCGTCGGCCTGATTGCGCGCCTCGACCAGCTCGCGCTGGATCTTGTCGTCGGCGGCATGCTGCTCGGCGTCCTTGACCATGCCGTCGATATCGTCGTCCGACAGACCGCCCGAGGCCTGGATGCGAATCTGCTGCTCCTTGCCGGTGGCCTTGTCCTTGGCCGTGACATTGACAATGCCGTTGGCGTCGATGTCGAAGGCGACCTCGATCTGCGGCACCCCGCGCGGCGCGCCGGGAATGCCGACCAGGTCGAACTGGCCGAGCAATTTGTTGTCGGCGGCCATCTCGCGCTCACCCTGGAACACCCGGATGGTCACCGCCGACTGATTGTCTTCGGCGGTCGAGAAGGTCTGTGACTTGTTGGTCGGGATGGTGGTGTTGCGCTCGATCAGCCGAGTGAATACGCCGCCCAGGGTCTCGATGCCGAGGGACAGCGGCGTCACGTCGAGCAGCAGCACGTCCTTGACATCGCCCTTAAGCACGGCGCCCTGGATGGCGGCGCCCATGGCCACCACCTCGTCCGGGTTGACGCCCTTGTGGGGCTCGCGGCCGAAGAACGTCTTGACCGCCTCGTGGACCTTGGGCATGCGGGTCATGCCGCCGACCAGAATGATCTCCTCGATTTCACCAGCGGTCAGCCCGGCATCCTTGAGCGCCTTCTTGCAGGGCTCGATGGTGCGCTCGATCAACTCCTCGACCAAGGCCTCGAGCTTGGCCCGGGTGAGCTTGATGGTGAGATGCTTGGGGCCCGACTGGTCAGCGGTAATAAACGGCAGGTTGATTTCGGTCTGGACCGAGCTTGAGAGTTCGATCTTGGCCTTCTCGGCGCCTTCCTTGAGGCGCTGCAGGGCAAGCTTGTCCTCGCGCAGGTCGATGCCCTGCTCCTTTTTGAACTCGTCGGCCAGGTAATCGATGATACGCTGGTCGAAATCCTCGCCGCCCAGGAAGGTATCGCCGTTGGTCGAGCGCACTTCGAACACGCCGTCGCCGATCTCGAGGATCGATACGTCGAAGGTGCCGCCGCCGAGATCGTAGACCGCGATGATGCCGTTACCCTTTTTCTCAAGCCCGTAGGCCAGGGCCGCGGCGGTCGGCTCGTTGATGATGCGCAGCACGTCGAGGCCGGCGATCTTGCCGGCGTCCTTGGTCGCCTGGCGCTGGGAATCGTTGAAATAGGCGGGCACCGTGATGACCGCCTCGGTGACCGGCTCGCCGAGGTAGCTCTCGGCGGTTTCCTTCATCTTCTGCAGGATAAACGCCGACATCTGGCTCGGGCTGTAGGTTTCGCCCCGGGCCTCGACCCAGGCATCGCCGTTGTCGGCCTTGACGATATTGTAGGGTACCAGGCCCTTGTCCTTCTTGGTCAGGGGATCGTCGAAACTGCGGCCGATCAGCCGCTTGATGGCATACAAGGTGTTTTCCGGATTGGTCACCGCCTGGCGCTTGGCCGACTGGCCGACCAGCCGCTCGTTGTCCTCGGCGAACGCCACCATGGAGGGCGTGGTGCGCGCGCCCTCGGCGTTTTCAATGACGCGGGGCTCCTGGCCTTCCATGACCGAGACGCAGCTGTTGGTGGTTCCCAAGTCGATTCCGATTACCTTGCTCATGGTCTTCCCTTCAAATCCTGGCCGTCAAATTGTGGCCTAACATCCTGGCCTTGCTTGTTTGTTTTGCCCTATTCGACTCTCTGGCCGGTATCCCGTCGCGCCATGCGCGGTACTCAAGGCAACGCCGGGTATATAAGAACCGGAGTCGGCGCCCGCAACCCCGTAGCGTGAATTCCCGTGTTCTAGAGCGGCTTCAGATAATATGAGGCCATTTGATGGGGCATATGTGCGTTTTGAGTAGGAGCGGTGCGCGGCGCGATGTCGCGCATCGGGCAAGCGCCGCGATGCCCGCCAAAACGCTCAGATGCCCCACCGCAGGCCGCGCCCCCTTAAACCGTGGCCGCGTTCCGCACCTTTGCCGATGCTTTAGCATCGCCATGCGGCGCGCGCCTAACCACGGATTAAGGGGACGCGGTCAAATGACCTCATATTATCTGAAGCCGCTTTAAGCCTTGGTGTCGATATGAGGCTTGGCGTCTCCATCGTCACCTTCGCCGTTACCATTGCCACCCTTGGCGATGCCGACCATGGCCGGGCGCAACAGGCGGTCGGCAATGACATAGCCGGGCTGCATGACATTGACCACGGTGCCCGCCGGCTGGCCGCTGTCGGCGACCTCGAACATGGCCTGGTGAAAATTGTGGTCGAATTTTTCGCCCTCCGGGTCGATCCGGCTGATCTTGTTGCGCTCGAACACGGCGAGCAGCTCACGCTCGGTCGCCTCGACGCCGGATATGAGGCCGCCAAGACTTTCGTCGGCCCGGTTGTCGTCACTCAGACTGTCGAGGGCGCGGCGCAGATTATCGGCCACGGACAGCAGATCGCGGGCAAAGCCGGTGACCGCGTATTTGCCGGTTTCCTCGCGCTCGCGGGTGGTCCGGCGGCGCAGGTTCTCGGTTTCCGCCACCGCCCGCAGCAGCTTGTCATTGAGCTCGGCGACCTCGTCGTTAAGGCGTTCAATTTCGTCTTCGGGCGATTCCTCGGTGGATTGTTCGGCAAAAAATGCCTCGACCACGGACTCGTCCTCGGGCGCATCGGGCGCATCGGCGGTGGAGTCCTCGATGGTTTCATCCGGGGCCATGTCTTCGATCGACTCCGGGGCCTCAGGTGTTTTCTTATCCTGGTTCATTCAGCTTTTCCGATGATGTGTCGCCTATCCCAACAAGCGGCCAACGACCTTCGCCGTGTAGTCGACCATGGGAATAATGCGGGCATAGTTGAGATGGGTCGGGCCAATAACGCCGACGGCGCCGACGAAATTAGCCGACGCGCCGGACATGGGCGCCAGCACCATGGAGGAGCCGGCAAGGCCGAATTCGGTATTCTCGGCGCCGATGAAAATCTTGACGCCGTCGGCGCCGCTGGCGAGTTCGAGCAGGCGCATGAGGTCCTTGCGGGTATCGAGCAGTTCGAACAGCCGGCGGATGCGCTCGAGGTCGTCGACCGCAGTGACATCGTTGAGCAGGTTGCCCTGGCCGCGAACAATGAGGATACCGTCCTCGTCGTCACCGGCCCAGGTCGCCACGCCAGCTTCGACGACGCGCTCGGTCAGGGTGTCGAGCTGGGCGGTGTGTTGGCTGAGTTCGTCCTGGACCAGTTGGCGCGCCTCTTCCAGGGTACGCCCGGTCACCCGTGAATTGAGATAGTTGGTCGCCTCGACCATGGTCGACGGCGGCATGCCGGCGGGCAGGTCGATGACCCGGTTCTCCACCAGACCGCTCTCGGTGACCATGACCACCAGGGCGCGGCCCGGCGACAGAGGCACGAACTCGACATATTTAAGCGGCGCTTCGGTCTTGGGCGCCAGAACCACGCCGGCACAGCTCGACAGACCGGAGAGCAACGTAGTGGCTTCGCTGAGCATGTCTTCGAAATTGCGCCCGGCGCCGTCGCACTGACCGTCGATGGCCGAGCGTTCCTCGGGCGAAATGTTGCCGACTTCGAGCAAGCCGTCGACGAACAGGCGCAAGCCGGAATCCGTGGGCAGGCGGCCGGCCGAAATGTGCGGCGCATAAAGCAGCCCGGCCTCTTCCAGGTCGGCCATGACATTGCGGATGGTCGCCGGCGACAACAACGAGTTGAGACGCCGCGACAAGGTGCGCGAGCCAATCGGCTCGCCGGTATCGACGTAGGCCTCGACGATATGCCGCAGAATCGCCTGCGAACGCTCGTTGATTTCGTTTATCAGAACCATGGGTCCGGTGTGCCGGCCAAATTTCTCGCTTGCCGAGGGAATGTAGTAACGACACGAGCCTTCGTCAACGATCCCCATGGCGTCAACGCGGCCTTTGACGGCGACCGGGATGCGCGTTAGCTTCCCGGCGCTAAACAACCAAGCTCATGAGGACCACGATGCGCCCATCAGGCCGCGCCACCAGCGAAATGCGCCCCGTCAGTTTTGAAACCGGCTTCGCCAAGCACGCCGAAGGCTCCTGCCTGGTGCGCTTTGGCGATACCCACGTGCTGTGCACCGCCAGCGTCGACGAGCGGGTACCGCCGTGGATGCGCGATTCCGGGCGCGGTTGGGTGACCGCGGAGTACGGCATGCTGCCGCGCTCGACCCACACCCGCACCGACCGCGAGGCGGCGCGGGGCAAGCAATCGGGCCGAACCCAGGAGATTCAGCGCCTGATCGGCCGCTCGCTGCGGGCAGTGACCAAACTCAGCGCCATGGGCGAGCGCCAGGTGCGCCTCGACTGCGACGTGCTCCAGGCCGACGGCGGCACCCGCACGGCGGCCATCACCGGCAGCTATGTAGCGCTGCACATGGCCTTCACGGGCCTGATGGAGCGGGGCCTGCTCAAGGCCCATCCCTTGATCAACCAGGTCGCCGCGGTGTCCTGCGGCCTCTATAAGGGCGAAGCGGTGTGCGACCTGGACTACGCCGAGGATTCCAACGCCGAGGCGGACGCCAACTTCGTGCTCACCGGCAGCGGCGGCATTGTCGAGATTCAAGGCACCGCCGAGGACGAGCCCTTTGCCCGCCAGTGCTTCATCGACCTGCTCGACCTGGCGGAGAACGCCATTTCCGACCTGGCCGCCCTGCAGCGTCAGACCCTGGGCATCGAGTAGACCGGTGGCGCGGCGCTTCACCGGCGATCGGCTGGTCATCGCCAGCCACAATGCCGGCAAGCTGCGCGAGATCGCCGCATTGATGGCGCCGTTCGGTGTTGATACCGAAAGCGCCGCTGCTCTGGGCCTGCCCGAGCCCGAGGAGACCGGCGCGACCTTCGTGGAAAATGCCGAGCTCAAGGCCCGGGCCGCCGCCCTGGCCACCGGCGCGCCGGCCCTGTCGGATGATTCCGGCCTAGTGGTGGACGCCCTCGGCGGCGCACCCGGCATTCATTCGGCGCGCTGGGCGGAGACCGGGGCTGGCCGCGACTTCACCGCCGCCATGGCCAAAGTCGAGGCCGAACTGGGCGATAATCCCGATCGCCGGGCCCATTTCACTGCCACCCTCAGCCTGGCCTGGCCCGATGGCCATTGCGAGAGCTTCCAAGGCCAAGTCCACGGCGCCCTGGTGTTTCCGGCGCGCGGCGCCCACGGCTTCGGCTACGACCCGATTTTTCAGCCCGAGGGTTATGACATCACCTTCGGCGAAATGGACACGGACGGAAAACATGCCATCAGCCACCGGGCCGTGGCCTTCGCTCAATTGATCGAGGCCTGTTTCGGTACCCCGTCATGAGCGATGCCAGGGAAACCAACGAAGCTGGCTTCGGGGTCTATGTCCACTGGCCGTTCTGCGAGTCGAAATGCCCCTACTGCGATTTCAACAGTCATGTGCGCGAGCACATCGACGAGGCCCGCTTCGCCGCCGCCCTGGTTGCCGAAATCGACCATTTCGCCGCCGAGACTGAGGGCCGAAAGGTCACCAGCGTGTTTTTCGGCGGCGGCACGCCGTCGCTCATGGTGCCCGAGACCGTAGCCTCGGTCATCGATCGGGTCCGACATCATTGGGATATGGCCGACGAGGTGGAGATTTCCCTGGAGGCCAATCCGTCCTCGGCCGAGGCGGGGCGCTTCAAAGGCTACCATGATGCCGGGGTCAATCGCTTGTCCCTCGGGGTTCAGGCCCTCGACGATGACGCCCTGCGGTTCCTCGGCCGGGCCCACGACGCGGCCCAGGCCCGGGCCGCCCTTACCATGGCCCAGGCAACGTTCACCCGGTTCTCCTTCGACATGATCTACGCCCGGCCGCGTCACACCACCGCTGACTGGCTGGCCGAGCTTCATGAGGCCCTGGCGCTCGGCGGCGACCACCTGTCGCTCTATCAGCTCACCCTGGAGCCCGGCACGCCGTTCCACGCCCGCGCCGCCAGAGGCGAGCTGGTGGTGCCCGACGGCGACGACGCGGCGGCGCTCTATGAGGCGACCCAGGAGGCTCTGGAACTGGCCGGGCTGGCGGCCTACGAAATCTCCAACCATGCCCGCCCCGGCGCCGAGTCGCGCCATAACCTGACTTACTGGCGCAGCGGCGACTACCTGGGTATCGGTCCCGGCGCCCATGGCCGCCTGACCGTAGACGGCGGGACCACCGCCCTGCGTCAACGCCGCACCCCGGAGGCCTGGCTCAAGGATGTGGAAACCAAGGGCCACGGCACCACGGAACGCGAAACGGTCGAGCCCGATGCCCGCGCCGCCGAAGTCCTGATGATGGGCCTGCGCCTCACCGAGGGCGTGCCCGTGGCGCGTATCAAGGCCCGCTCCGGATTGGAATTTGATGAGGTGGTGTCGGGCGACCGGCTGGCGCCTCTGGTCGACGGCGGCCTGCTGACCCTGACCGACAGCCACATCAGCGCGACGACCGCCGGCCGCCGTGTCCTAGACTCGCTCCTCGCCGCCCTGCTGGCCTGAAGAAACTCCCTAAAACCCAGCGAAGCTGCCCGGGGCTTCGCCGACCACCACCGGGCCCTCGGCGGTGACCTCGAGCACGGCGAGGCCGCGTTGGTTGCCGCCATCGGCGGTAAAGCGGAGGATGCCGTCGACGCCACGGAAGCCGTCCGCCGAGGTCAGGGTTTCAGCCGTGAAGCCACGGCCATCGGGCAGCCGCGCCAATGCGCCGGCCAGGGCCACCGCGTCATAGGCAAGGGTAGCGAGACGCGGCGGGGCGTAGCCGAAGGTATCCTCGAAGCGAGCCTCGAATCCGGCCCGGGCGGCCGGCGGCGCGGCCGCGTACCAGCCGCCGTAGAGCGCCGGCTCGCTGGCCAGGTTGGCGGTTTCCCACTGGTTGGTGCCGAGCAGGCGAACCTGGGGACTATTGATGTCGAAGTAGGGAAACAACGGCGCGATGGTCAGCAGCTTGGCACCGCCCTCGGGCAGCAACACCGCCTCGAAGCCGGTGGCGCCCAGAGTATCGATATCCTGGAGCTTGGCCAAGGCGGCCCGGCCGGCGTCGCTGTCGAGGGCCATGAGCCGGTCGCGTTCGCTCAACAGGGCGGCGCGGCGCACGTCGTAGTTGGCCATGAAGCGGACGATGCTTTCCACATCGGAGGCGGCCCGCACTTCGGCGGGGTAGAACACCGGGTCGACCAGCAAGACACCCTGGCGGCGGGTCGCCTCGGTAACCGCCCGGACCATGGTCTCGCCATAAATGCTCGACGGCGCCAGGACGGTGAACCAGTTGAGGCCGCGACCGGCGGCAAAGCTGACCACCCGGTCGACCTGCTGGGCCGGCAGGAAGCCCATGAGATAAACCCCGGGCCGGGCCACCCCACGGTCCGACGAGAAGGCGATGACATTGACCCCGGCGGCCTGGGCGAGCGGCGTCATGGCCGCCACCGAGGCGGAAAACAGCGGTCCGATCATGAGGCGGACGCCCTCAGCAAGGGCCTGAGCGGCGGCCTCGGCGGCGCCTTCGGGAGTGCCGCCGGTGTCGAGCGGCAACAACACCACGTCCTGGTTACCGACATCGAACAGGGCCAGTTGGGCGGCGTCAAACAGGGCCTGGCCAAGTTCGGCGGACGGCCCCGACAGGGGTAACAGCAGGCCCACGGAGATCGGCCCCGGCGGCAAGGCGAAGCTTGGCGACGGCGCCATTTCTTCGCTCTGTTCGCTGGACTCAAGGGGCGTCATATCTTCAATCACCAACACCGGCACGATAGGCTCGGCGATCATCGCCTCGGTGACAGGTTCAGGCGGCGCCTCGCCCAGGGGGGCATCATTCGGCGCGGTCACGGTGGCTTCGGGCGGCGGTGTTGCGTCGATCGTTGCTGTGCTGGACAATGGGTTTTGCGGCTGGCACCCGGCCACGACCACAAACAGGGCGAGCAACCATGGCGCAAGCCAAGATCGCGTTGACAAAGGCAGAGTCGGCTGATGAGGCAAATGCACGGCCCTTTAACCTGATGTCCGAAAGCTGATGCCAAAAAATTCCATAGACGGCGGCCACCAGCGTAGTCAGGGCGACGGCCGAAGTAAACGCCGCGCCGAACCAGACGCCCCGGAGCCGCCCCTGGAGGCCGGTCTCTATGTGGTGGCGACGCCCATCGGCAATGCATCGGATATCTCGCTGCGCGCCCTGCGGGTGCTGGCCGGCGCCCGTGTGGTGGCCTGTGAGGATACCCGCACCACCGGCAAGCTGCTGGCCATCCACGGCATCAAGGCCCGGCTCACCGCCTATCACGACCACAATGCCGAGCGCGCGCGCCCGGCTCTGCTCGCCCGCCTCGGCCGGGGCGAAGCGGTGGCCCTGGTGTCGGACGCCGGCACGCCGCTGATTTCGGACCCTGGCTACAAGCTGGTCGGCGAGGCCCGTGACGCCGGCTTTACCGTAACGCCGGTGCCCGGCGCGTCGTCGCCCATCGCGGCATTGAGCATCGCCGGCCTGCCCACGGACCGGTTTATGTTCGCCGGCTTCCTGCCTAATCGGGGTGGCCCACGAAGGCGCGCCATCGCGGAACTTGCTTTGATCCCGGCAACTCTGGTGTTGCTAGAATCGCCGCGCCGGCTTGCCGCCTGCCTGGATGACCTAGCGGCCGGGCTGGGGCCGCGTCAGGCGGCGGTGACCCGGGAATTGACCAAACGCTTCGAGGAAGTCCGCCGCGGCGCGCTTGACGATCTGGCCGCCCATTACAACGAAGCCGGGCCGCCCAAGGGGGAAATCGTCTTAGTCATCGCGCCGCCGGAGACCGCCGAGGACGTTGATCTCGACCCGGCCGCCATCGACGCCCTGTTGCGCCGCGCCCTGGAGACCCTGTCGCTCCGCGATGCCGCCGCATCGGTGGCGGCGGCTACCGGCCTGCCGCGACGCCAACTTTACAACCGCGCCCTTGAACTAAAGTCGAACCCTTGAACATGGCCAACGCGTGACCACGGACCAACGGCGCCGGGCCTACCGGTTCGGTCATTGGGCCGAGACCCTGTGCGTCTGGTGGCTGCGTCTCGGCGGCTATCGGGTGCTGGCGCGGCGCTACAAGACACCGGTCGGCGAAATCGATATTATCGCCCGACGTGGCGCCACCCTGGCCTTTGTCGAGGTCAAGGCGCGCCATGGCGCCAGCAGGGATGACGCGGGCGAGGTCCTGACCACCCGTCAGCCCGGCCGCATCATCCGCGCCGCCGAGGGCTTCGTCGCCCAGCGGCGGGATCTCGGCCACTGCGCTATGCGTTTCGATCTCATGACCGTTGCGCCGTGGCGGCCGCCGCAGCATCTGAAAGATGCCTGGCGACCGGGATAACGGATTAGTTTTATCAATGAATCGCCGTCGTGTATCATAACAGCCGCCCGATTCGCACCCCTGCCCGAGATGGAGACAGGTTCCCATGACCTCCCGCCGCCGCATACTTCCCAGCCTTGCCTTGCTCGCCGCTATGGCGTTGTCCCTGCCCGCCTGCACCACCGGGCCGGTGGTCGGCGGCGTCGCCTCCGCGGGCGTTGCCATCGCCCAGGAACGGTCGGCCGGCAACGCCGTCGATGATGGGGTCATTACCTTCACCATCAACGAGAGGCTGTTCCGCAACCATATCGACCTGTTTCAGGCGGTCGGTGTCGAGGTTTATGAGGGCCGGGTACTGCTGACCGGCAGCGTACCGCAACCAGACGACCGTATCGAAGCGGTGCGCATCGCCTGGCTGGCCGACGGGGTTACCGAGGTGCTCAACGAAATTCAGGTCACCGACCAGGGTGGCCTGATCAACTTTGCCCGCGATACCTGGGTCACCACCCAGCTGCGCAGCAAACTGCTGCTCGACGAGAACGTCCGGGCCATCAACTTCAACGTCGAGACGGTCAATGGCGTGGTCTACCTAATCGGCATCGCCCAGGACCAAGCTGAATTGGAGCGGGTGACCAACCACGCACGGACCATCACCAACGTGGTCAAGGTGGTGAGCCACGCCCGGCTCAAGGATGATCCGGTCAACTAGCACCGATTCGCCATACTGCGATACGACTAAGGGAATTTTGTCATGAGTCTGGCGGTCGCCGTCCAGATGGACCCCATGGAGCCCATGAATATCGACGCGGACTCAAGTTTCGCGCTGATCCTCGAGGCCCAGTCCCGGGGCCATTCCGTGCATCACTACCTGCCGCGCGAGTTGGCCTTCGAAAACGGCCGCGTGTTCGCCACCGCCCGGCCGCTGACCGTGCGCCGTGAGGTTGGCAATCATTACACCATGGGCAGCCCCGAGGTCATCGATCTGGCGGACATGGACGTGGTGCTGCTGCGCCAGGACCCGCCCTTCGACATGTCCTACATCACCACCACCCATTTGCTCGAACACGTCCACCCGAAAACCCTGGTGGTCAACGACCCGGCCGAGGTACGCAACGCGCCCGAAAAGCTCTTTGTGGCCAATTTCCGCGACCTCATGCCGCCGACCCTGATTACCTCGGACGCCAGCCTGGTTCACGGTTTTCGCGCCGAGCACAAGGACATAATCCTCAAGCCGCTCTACGGCAACGGCGGCGCCGGGGTGTTCCACGTGACGCCGGAGGACGAGAACCTGACCTCGCTGCTGGAAATGTTCGCCGAGCACTACCGCGAGCCGATGATCGTCCAGCGCTACCTGCCCGAGGTGCGGGCCGGCGACAAGCGCATCATCCTGATCGACGGCGAGGCCGCCGGCGTCATCAACCGGGTGCCGGCCGACGGCGAGGCCCGGGCCAACATGCACGTCGGCGCCCGGCCGCTCAAATCCGAGCTCACCAAACGCGACCGCGAGATCTGCGAGACCATCGGCCCGGCGCTCCGGACACGCGGCATGATCTTCGTCGGCATCGACGTCATCGGCGACTACCTGACCGAAATTAACGTCACCTCCCCCACCGGCCTCCAGGAAATCGACCGCTACGACGGGGTGAATTTGGAAGGGCGGATTTGGGATGCGATTGAGGGCAAGCTTTAGGGTTGAGACGAGCCACCCTAGAGCCTTTTGAGGTTGACCGTGAGACCATTGGCCCGGCCCGAGGGGCGACGTGGAATACAGAGAAAACCGTACCCCTAGCCCGTCGAAAGGCATGTTTCGACAGGTTCAACATGAGGAGTGAGAGGAATCCCCTCATCCTGAGCTTGTCGAAGGACGAGGGGTGGCGCCGTACTTCGGTCCGCTCACCGACCAAGGCAATCGCGGCCTGGGGGCTGGCGCCCGTAACCCTAACCGGCCTACACTCCGCCATCACGTTTTACGGGTGGGTCGGCGGTTTGGTTGCACACGTCAATACGGTTGCGTTTCACGGTATCGAGGCCCGCGAGGTCGATGTTCAGGTTCATATCGGCCCCGGTCTGCCGACCTTCACCGTGGTCGGCCTGCCCGACAAGGCGGTGGCCGAATCGCGCGAGCGGGTGCGCGCGGCGCTCGGGGCGCTGGGCCTCGCCCTGCCGCCCAAGCGCATCACCGTCAACCTGGCGCCGGCCGACCTGCTCAAGGAAGGCAGCCATTTCGACCTGCCCATTGCCCTCGGCCTGCTGGTCGCCATGGGCGCCGTGCCGGAAGACGCTATCGCCGGCTTCACGGCCCTCGGCGAGCTCGGCCTCGACGGCGCCCTGCTGCCGGTGAGCAGCGTATTGCCGGCGGCGCTGGGCGCATCGTCCGCCGGGCGCGGCGCCATCTGCCCGGCGGCCAACGGCGGCGAAGCGGCCTGGGCCAACGGCCCGGAAGTGCTGGCGGCGCCGACCCTGCTTGCCCTGGTCAATAACTTCAGGGGCACCCAGGTGATGAGCCCGCCCGAGCCGGCCATGGCCGAGGACGGCGGCGTCTACCCGGACCTTCGCGACATCAAGGGCCAGGAGACCGCCAAGCGCGCATTGGAAGTGGCCGCCGCCGGTGGCCACAACCTGCTGATGGTCGGTCCGCCAGGGGCCGGCAAGTCCCTGCTCGCCCAGCGCCTTCCCGGTCTGCTGCCGCCGCTCGGCGCCTCCGAGGTACTCGACGTCAGCATGATCCAGAGCATTGCCGGGCTATTGGCCCATGGCGGCATGACCCGGCGCCGGCCGTTCCGCGACCCGCATCATTCGGCGTCCCTGGCGGCCATGGTCGGCGGCGGCACCCGGGCCAAGCCCGGCGAGGTTAGTCTGGCCCATCTCGGCGTATTGTTTCTCGACGAGCTGCCCGAGTTCTCGCGCCAGACCCTGGAGGCCCTGCGCCAGACCATCGAGGCCGGCCGCACCATGGTCGCCAGGGCCAACGCCCATGTGACCTATCCCTCGCGGGTCCAGCTGGTGGCGGCCATGAACCCGTGCCGCTGCGGTTATCTCGACGACCCGGCGCGGGCCTGCTCGCGGGCGCCGAAATGCGCCCAGGACTACCAGGGCAAAATTTCCGGCCCCATGTTCGACCGCATCGACCTCCACGTGGAAGTCCCCGAAGTCAGCGCCGCCGACTTGTCCCTGCCGCCGTCCGCCGAGGGCTCGGCCACGGTGGCGGCCAGAGTCGCGGCGGCGAGGGCCATCCAGGCCGAACGCTACGCCGACGACCTCGACGGCAACGGCCAGCCGGTGCGCATCAACGCCGTCGCCGACGGCCAACTGCCGGAACGCGTCGCCACGCCCGACGAAGCCGGCACTTCATTGCTGATCCAGGCCGCCGAACAGCTAAGGCTGTCGGCCCGCGGCTATCACCGGGTGCTGAAAGTGGCCCGAACCCTGGCCGACCTGGATGGCGCGGAAGGCGTCGCCCGCATCCACATCGCCGAAGCGCTGAGTTATCGGCGGATACATTTGGGGCGTTGAGGCGTGATCGACACAAAATCTACGAGATAGAGAAGTTGGCTGATTAATCATACCATTCCGTGTGGTATAGTTTCCATTACAGTCCTCAAGGCGTAGAAGGATCACCACACGTGTCTGTCCGCCTGTCGCTCTCACTCGTACTGGCTACCCTGTGGCTGTGGCCCACGAGTCTGTACGCTCAGTCCGAGGCGTTGATAGAGGCCGATCGCCCGGGGAGAGCATTCTTTATGGCGGGACAGTACATAGAGGCCCTCCCCTTCTGGCGCAAAGCGATCGAACTCGGCGAGCAGGAGTTAGGCTTCAGCGATCCGAACATGGCGGCTCTCCTCGACGCCCTGGGGCAAACCCACCATTTTCTGGGCCATTACGCCGAAGCCGAGCCGCTCTACAATCGGGCGCTGGCAGTGTGGGAGGAGGCCCTCGGGCCGGACCATCCGGACGTCGCTCAAGGACTCCACGACCTCGCCACGTTGTACGACGACCAAGGCCGCTACGAGGTGGCTGAGCCACTCCTCAAGCGGGCGCTGGTTATCGATGAGGAGGTGTTAGGGCCTGACCATCCTTACGTCGCCAGGAACCTCCACAACCTCGCTGAAGTGTACCGTAAGCAGGGCCGCTACGCCGAAGCCGAGCCGCTCTACAAGCGGGCGCTGGCCATCGACGAGAAGGCTCCCGGACCGGACAGTCGCAATGTCGCTATCGACCTCGACGGCCTCGCCACACTGTACGGCGACCAAGGCCAATATGAGGCGGCGCAGCTACTCCTCAAGCGGGCGCTGGCAATCAAGATGAAGGCTCTCGGGCCGGACCATCCGTCGGTAGCGACGAGCCTCAACAAGCTAGCCGAGATGTTAAGCGCGCAGGGCCTCTACGACGCTGCGGAGCCACTCTACATGCGGGCGCTGGCAGTGTGGGAAGAGGCTTTCGGACCGGACCATCCCGATGTTGCCACTGGCCTAGAGAACTACGCCGCCTTGCTGCGTAGTTCCGGCCGCAACGACGAAGCAGTGACGCTGGTGGCCCGCGCCGAGGCCATCCGCGTCAAGCACGCTGAGGAGAACCCCTAGCGTTGTGGTTCGCCCCCGCCCCCTCACAGCACCCGGCAGAGCCGATTAGCGTCGAGGATAGCGGCGTGGATGTCGCGGGCGGCGACGACGTCGCCCAGGCGGTAGAGGGCGTAGGCGCCGGTTGCGTTAGCGTCCTGTGGCTGCGGCTCGAGGGCCGTCAGGGCTTCGATGTCGATGTCGCCGAGGTTTCGCGCGCCGTCCTTGAGGGCGTGGTAGGGAGCGTCGGCGGGCAGGGTGTTGCGCTCGACGATGACCTGGTCGGCGGGGCGCTCGAGGCGGACCCGGGCGTAGTCGTTCCACAGGGTGGCGATGAGTTGGTTGCCGTCGCGGCGGACGCCCAGGAGCCGGTGATTGGGGGTCATTTGGGCGCCGGCGCGGTACAGGTTGCGCAGGTAGATGGGCAGGTTCTGGCCGCCGATGTCGCGGCCGGGGTGGCGGTCCGGGGTGACTAGTTCGAGGCTCGCGCCATTGCTCGCCAGCCAGTCGGCGGTTGAGATGGCGCCGTGGCTGCCGGTTTCGTCGTAGAGCAGGATGTTTTTCGCCGGACGGGCGTCGCCGGACAGCACGTCCCAGGTGCTGGCGGTCAGGTCGTCGCCGCCTTCAGGGAGGCGGCCATCGGGGATGCCGCCGGTGGCGATTAGCACCACATCGGGCGCGTCTTCCAGGACCTCCGGACCGTCCATGAAACTATTAGTGCGGATATCGACGCCGATGGCCGCGATCTCCCCGGCCAGCCAGTCGGCAATGCCGATCATGTCCTTGCGCCAGCCGGCCCGCGCCGCCAGCAGGATCTGGCCGCCGAGACGGGGACCGGCCTCATGGAGCGTCACCTGGTGGCCGCGCAGGACCGAGACCCGCGCCGCTTCCATGCCGGCGGGGCCACCGCCGATCACCGTGATGCGCAGGGGCGCTTCGGCCGGGGCGATGGCATGGGGCAGGGTCAGCTCGCGCCCGGTCGAGGCGTTGTGGATGCAGAACGCCTCGCGGCCGCCGTAGATGCGGTCGATGCAATAGCCCGCGCCGACGCAGGGCCGGATGCGGTCGGCCTCGCCGCGCTCCAGCTTGGCGACGATATGGGGGTCGGCCATGTGCGGGCGGGTGAGGCCCGCCATGTCGACCATGCCTTGGCCGATGGCCCAGTCGGCGGTGGCCGGGTCGGACAGGCGCGAGGCCTGGAATACCGGCAGGCCGCTGGCCTGGCGCACCCGCCGCGCCAGTTCGATATGCGGCGCCGCGGCGAAGGCCATGCCGGGGAAGTTCTCGGCCAGGCCGTGATCGGTGCCGCCGTAGACGCCGTTGACGTTGAGGAAATCGACCAGACCCGGGGCCGCGATCAGACCGGCCAGGGCGATGCCCTCATGGGCGCTGATGCCGCCCTCGTTGCTCTCATCGGCGGCGAAACGGACACCGAGAATGAAATCGTCGCCGACCCGGGCCCGGGCCGCGTCGAGAATTTCCATGAGGAACCGGGCGCGGTTCTCCAGACTGCCGCCGTAATCGTCGGTGCGGTGGTTCGACAGCGGCGACAGGAACTGGCCCACCAGATGGGGCGAGGCGAGGATTTCGCAGCCGTCGAGGCCGCCTTCCCGGCAGCGCCAGGCGGCGTCGGCGAAGGCGCCGGTGACCCGGGCGATATCCCGGGCCGACATCTCGTAGGGCACCGAGCCATGGGCCGGGTCGCGGATCACGCTGGGCGCCAGGGTCGGCAGCCAGTCGCCCGCCGCCCAGCCGGTGCGCAGCCCCATATGGGTGATCTGGCACATCAGGCCGGCGCCGTGGCCGTGAATGCGCGCGGCGAACTGGCGGAACAGCGGAATAACGCCATCGTCGCCGACATAGATCTGGCCGTAGATCGAGCCTGAATCCCGGCTCACGTTCGATGAGCCACCGAACATGGTCAGGCCGATGCCGCCTCTGGCCTTTTCCTCGTGATAGGCCTGATATCGCGCGCCGGGCTTGCCACCATCGGCATAGCCCGGCGCATGCGAGGTGGACAGGACGCGGTTCTTGAACGTCCGG
>JAYGEF010000486.1:0-23281 GCA_046582535.1 Alphaproteobacteria bacterium | reverse complement strand
TCGCGCCGCCCTGGCGGCGGCCCATGGCGCCGGCGCGGACCTCGAGGCCGTCATCGCCATCGACCGGCTGGTCGAGACCCAGATATTGGCGCACGAACTCCGCGACGGGTCGCGCCGCACCGCTCGCGCGTTGTTGTCGGTGCACGACACGCTCGGAACGCCGCTGGCCCGAGCGTTTCAAAACAGGGTCCGCGCCGGCGACACGCCGGGCCATGCCGCCGTCGCCCAAGGCCTGGTGTGGCGGGGCGTTGGGCTCACCCTGGGACAAGCCGAGCTGTTGTCCGCCCACAGCTATTGCATCGGTGTGTTAGGCGCGGCGATACGTCTCGGCATCATCGGCCATGTGGACGCCCAGCATATCCTGGGGACCGCGCGGAACGCCATTGTCGAGGTTGTTCGCCAGGCGGCGGCGCCGGTGGACGCAATGTCCGCCTTTACGCCGGAGGCCGAGATAGCGGCCATGCGTCACGAGACAGCCGAGACCCGGCTGTTCGCGAACTGATGAAGGAAATTTAATCATGAATGTGTTGCCCTCGGGACAAGAAGAACCCAGCAACAAGGCAAATCCAGCGCCGGCGCGGATCGGCATTGGTGGCCCTGTCGGCTCCGGCAAGACAGCCCTGATCGAACGGCTGATCCCCAGCCTGGAAGCCCGTGGCCTGGGGGTTGGCGTGGTGACCAACGACCTGGTCACCCGGGAAGACGCCGAACGCCTGCGGGGCAGCGGCTTAATCGCGCCGGAGCGGGTGCTCGCGGTCGAAACCGGGGCCTGCCCGCACACCGCGATTCGCGAAGACCCGACCATGAACCTGTTGGCCATCGACAGCCTGGTGACCAGCTTCCCCGATCTCTCGGTGATCCTGCTGGAAAGCGGCGGCGACAACCTGGCCTCGACCTTCTCGCTCGATCTCGTGGACTATTGGCTGTTCGTCATCGACACCGCGGGCGGCGACGATATCCCGCGCAAGAAAGGGCCGGGCATTGTGCGCTCGGACCTGCTGGTCATTAACAAGACCGATCTGGCGCCCCTGGTGGGCGTCAATCTGAAACGCATGATCGAGGAGGCGCTGGCGGTGCGCGGCGGCAAGCCGGTGTTGACCACGAACTGCGCCACCGGCGACGGCATCGACGCCGTGGTGGCGCGATTGTCCCATGATGTGTTGTTCGATGGCTGACGCCGCCGTGCAGTCGTCCGGCCCGGTGACGGCCACGCCGCGCCGGACCAAAGGCCGGCTCAAGCTTGTCTTCGCGCCGGATGCCGAGGGACAGAGTTTCCTGAGCCGACAGTTCGCGTCCTATCCGTTTCATGTCTGCCGGGTCCAGTATCTCGACGCGGCGCTGCCGCCGATGGCGAGCCTCTACCTGCAATCGAGCGCCGGCGGCCTGTTCGCCGGCGACGAACTCGACGTTGCGATCACCAGCGAGGCCAACGCCATGGCCCATGTGACGACCCAGGCCTCGACCATCGTCTATGGCACGGCCGACGGCGAGGCCTGTCAGCGGGCCGCCCTCGAGGTCGGCCCTGGCGGTTTTCTCGAGTACCTGCCGGACCCCATGATCATGTTTCCCCAAGCCCGTCTCCATAACCGGCTGAGCTTGAAACTGGCGAGCAATGCCACGGCAATCGTGGTCGATGCCTTCCTGTCCCACGATCCCGGCGGCGCGGATCAGCCGTTCGGGCGCTACAGCAGCGAGACCGACATTAGCGACGCGGCCGGGCGCCGTCTGGTGCTTGACCGATTCCATACCAGCGGCGCGGACTGCCGCGCGGGCATGGTCGGCGTCATGGGCGCCCATGGCATGCAGGCGACGATTTTGGCGGCGAGCACCGCGGTCTCGCCACAGACCCTGCTGGCCGCCCTCCGCGAGGGTTTGGCAAGTACGCCATCGGTCTATGGGGCGGCCTCGACCCTGCCCAACGACTGTGGCGCCTGGGTGCGATTACTGGCCGAAGACGGCGCCGCTCTCAAGGACGCGGTGACGAAACTTTGGATGGCGTTACGGCGCGGCATCACCGGGCAGGTACCGGCACGCCGCCGCAAATAGAGTCTGTCAACAACATTGATCTCGGCGGTAACCAATGACCGCCTATGTTGGAAACTTCGCCGCCGCCGATCATCTATTGGTAAACCCCAACGTCTGCGGCACAATCCCTCGCCATGAGCCGAGCCCAAAACTTTCTGCGATTCTTCAAGCCCCGGACCGTTGCCTTCGTCGGCGGCCGGTCGGCCCAGCAATACCTGCGGCGCTGCCGGGAGTTCGGCTTTGGCGGCAAGCTTTATTACGTCAATCCCAGGCTCGACGGCGCGCCGCCGGCGGGGCTCGAAGGGGTCACCTGCGTTCCAACCCTGGCCGATCTGCCGTCGCCGCCCGACGCCACGTTCCTGGCGGTCAGCGCCGAGCTTACCCTGGGCTACGTCAGCGAGTTGGCCGCCATGGGGGCCGGCGGGGTGGTCTGCTACGCGGCCGGGTTCGGTGAGGTTGGTGACGAGGGACGATTGCGGCAACAGGCCCTGATCGATGCCGCCGGCGATTCCCTGGCCGTGCTGGGGCCCAATTGCTACGGCTTTATCAACGCCGTCGATCAGGTCGCCTTGTGGGTCGGCAACCCGGCACTCAAGCCGGTGCCCAAGGGCGTCGCCATCATCTCCCAGAGCGGCGCCCTGGTCGAGACCATAACCATGGGATCGCGCTCCCTGCCCACGGCCTATGCCATCAGCGCCGGCAACCAGGCGGTGCTCGCCGTGGAAGACCTGATCGAAGGCTTCCTCCATATGGCCGAGGTTACGGCCATCGCCCTCTATATCGAGACATTGAACGATGTCGACCGGTTCAGCCGGGCCGCGCTCCGCGCCCTTGAGCAGAACGTCCCGATCATCGCCATCAAGTCCGGCACCTCGGCCGTGGGCAAGACCATCGCCATCGGCCATACCGGGTCCCTGGGCGGCGCCGACAAGCTCTATGATGCCCTGTTCGAGCGTTTGTGCGTCGTTCGGGCGTCGTCGGTGACAGAGCTGGTGGAGACCGCGAAAATGCTCTCCATAGCCGGGGCGCCGGACGGTCCGCGCATGGCCGCCAGCGCCGCCTCCGGCGGCGACATGGCGATGATCGCCGACGCCGGTGAAAATTTGGGCCTGGAATTCCCGCCCCTCAACGATAGCCAATACGACACCATCCGGGCGCTGCTGCCGGACTTCGCCACGGTCAGCAATCCCCTCGACTACACCCTGGGCGGTTGGGGCCGGCCCGAGGTGCAGCGCATCATGTGCGAGGAACTGGCCGGCGGCAATGTGGATATCATGGCTCACATAACGGAATACCCGTCGTCGATTGAAGACGGTTCCGGGCCCGATCCCGCCTATGGCGAATGCGATTACGTGATCGATGCCCTGATCGCCGCCCGCCATTCCAGTCACAAAGCCGTCGTCGGCATCACCCAGATGCCCGAGAACATGCCCGACTACGCCCGCGAGCGTCTGGTGGCCAACGGCGTCGCGCCGCTTCTCGGTCTCCGCGACGCCATGCAGGCCATTGCCCATGGCGTGTGGTACGGCCGGCAACGACAATACATCCTGTCCCAGCCAGCGGAGAGCCGGCTGTTGAGCGGCGTTTCAGAGCCCAAAGCGGACCACACCACCCTGAGCGAATGGCAGGCCAAGCAGACCCTGGCGGGGCTCGGCATCAAGCTGCCAAGCGGGACGCTGGCCACCCTGGAAACCGTGGCCCGGGCCGCCGACGACATCGGCTATCCGGTGGTCATCAAGGCGGCGGGGGCGGTCATCGCCCACAAGACCGAGGCCGGGGCCGTGGCCGTGGGCCTCACTTCCCGCGACGAGGTGCAACAGGCGGCCGAAGGCATGGCGCGGCGATTGCCCGAAGCGTCGAACTCGTTCCTGGTCGAGGCCATGGTCGCCGGCCCGGTCGCCGCGTTGATCGTCGCCATCGGCCGGGACGCGCAGTTCGGCGCCTATCTCACCATCGGCAGCGGCGGCGTTCTGGTGGAACTGCTGCAGGACAGCGCAACCCTGCTGTTGCCGGTGACCCGCGACGACATTGCCCGCGCCATCGCCAAGCTTCGCGTGGCAACGCTCCTCGAAGGCCATCGCGGCGGCCCGCCCGGCGACGTCGAGGCCCTGACCGAGACGATGTTCGCCCTGGCGCAATACGCCGGCAACCAGGGGGCGGCCCTCGGCGAGTTGGAGATCAATCCCCTGTTCGTCATGGCGAGCGGCGGTGGAGTCTACGCCATCGACGCGCTGATTGTCGCGGCTGAATAGAGAAGGACGACGCCCATGGGTCCGCTTAACGGTTATACGATCATCGAGCTATCGGGCATCGGGCCGGCGCCCATGGCCGGCATGATCCTCGCCGACATGGGGGCCACGGTGATCCTCGTCGAGCGCCCCGGCGCGCCGGACCCGGTGGCCGCCAAGGACCCCAGCCTGCGCGGCAAGAAGTCCATGGTTATCAATCTCAAGGATCCGCGCGGCGCCGAGACCCTGCTGCGCATGACCGAACACGCCCATGTACTCATCGACCCGTACCGTCCCGGCGTCTGCGAGAAGCTCGGCATCGGGCCGCAGCCCTGCATGGCGCGTAATCCCCGGCTGATCTACGGCCGCATGACGGGCTGGGGCCAGCATGGCCCGCTGGCCACGGCGGCGGGCCACGACATCAATTACATCGCCATCACCGGCGCGCTTTACGCCATGGGTCACAAGGATGCCAAGCCGATCCCGCCGCTCAACCTCATCGGCGACATGGGCGGCGGCGGCATGCTGCTGGTCAACGGCATCCTGGCGGCCCTGCTGGAAACCGCCAAGTCAGGCCGGGGCCAGGTCATCGACGCCGCCATGGTCGATGGCGCCGCCCAGTTGATGTGGATTTTTCACGGCCTTCAGGCCCAGGGCCGGTGGGACGAGACCCAACGCCAGTCCAACATGCTCGACGGCGGCGCCCCCTACTACAACTCCTACCAATGCGCCGACGGCGAATACGTCGCCATCGGCTCAATCGAGCCCCGGTTCTACGCCCTGCTCATGGCCAAAGCCGGCCTCGATCAGGCGACCTTCGGCGACCAGAACAACCAGGCCCGCTGGCCCGAAATGCGCCAGCGCCTGGCCGAGGTCTTCAAGACCAAAACCCAGGCCCAGTGGTGCGAAATCATGGAAGGCAGCGACGTCTGCTTCGCCCCGGTTCTCAACTTCATGGACGCCCCCAACCACCCGGCCAATGTGGCGCGAGACACCTACATCAACATCGACGGCATCCCCCAACCGGCCCCGGCCCCGCGCTTCAGCCGCACCCCCGGCGAGGTCAGCCACGGCGCCCGTGCGCTCGGCGCGGATACGGATGATACGCTCGCAGCCATGGGCTTCGAGGACGGGGAGATCGATGACTTGCGAGAGACCGGCACCATCGGAGCGACGACAATAAATAAGTGTATTTAGTAAACTGTCACCATCATGCCACCGTCATGCCAACACTGGCATTAGACACGCTGAATCTAGGAGGAGTCATGGCGCCTGATAATAATAACGGGTTTTGTTTCCGCTATAAGATCAAAGAAACAGTAGATAAGGGCCTAGGCGTATTTGCCTGTGAAGCCATAATGCAGGGAAGCATTGTCTGGCGCCATGTTCCCGGTCAATACACTGTATACGACGAGCATATGTTTAAAGCAGCGATCGGCAACATGACGCACGACGAAGTTGTTTATGAACTGACTCATGTGTTTGGATTGACGGAAATGCCAGATTGCCTCATCCGGGTTCATGATGAAGGCGTGCTGATGAATCATTCCAGCAATGCAAACCTAGCTACCAACAACACCACAACAATCAGTAGATCGCTTGATGCCGAGTCAAATAGTTACATTCATAATGTGACTAAGGCGCGCCTGGATGATCGTTATGCCCTAGTGGCAACCCGGGATATCGAAATGGGCGAAGAGTTTACGATCGACTACTATGCTGCCGAGGTTGAGGAGCCTCCTTTCTACGAGATTCTATATGAGCAGTATGGAGTGGATGAGAGCTATCTGAAAGATAGCTGATGACGACAGTCGTTCTGGGTTACGGTGGGTTATGGTGACAGTTTACTAGGTTACAGTGAGGTTACAGTGACAGTTTACTACATACACTTAGTTATCGCCCTTCTTCAGGCCCCGCATTCGCGGCGGCATCGATGGGGCATTACGCCACCACGGCGGTGCGGTAGGATGGCACCGGTTGAAGTTTGCGACAATCCCGCCGCCACGCTTTGGAGATGGAAATATGACTGAGCAAATGGGCGTGTTCGACGTCATGCATAACTGCCGGGCCATGCGGCGGCTGTCGTCGGCGCCGGTGCCGGAGGCGACCTTGCTCAAGCTGGTCGATGCGGCGATCCAGGCGGCCACGGGCAGCAACAAGCAGGGCGCCCGGTGGATCATCGTGCGTGATGCGGGGCAAAAGCAGCGCATCGGCGATTTGAACCGGGCGGCGTCGGAGGCGCTGGTCAAGGGCCGTATCGAGCGGGCCGAGGCCCTGGCCCACCATGACTCGGCGACGCGCGGGCGCATGCTCAACGCGGTGATGTGGCTGGCCGATCATATGCACGAAGTTTCCACCCTCATGGTGCCGTGCCACCAGTTCGAAGGGCCGCCGTCTGCCGAAGACATGTGCGGCGCCGGGTCGTCGGTCTGGCCGGGGGTGCAGAATCTGCTGTTGGCGGCCCGGGCCGAGGGCCTCGGCGCGGTGCTGACGACCTATTCCCTGACCGACTACGACGCCTTCGCCAAGGTGCTGGATTTGCCCGACGACATGGCCGCTTTCGGCCTCATCCCGGTGGGCTATCCCATGGGCAAGTTCGGCCCGGTGACCCGCCTGCCGATCGACCAGGTCACCCGCTTCGACCGCTGGTCTTAAGAAAGATTCACCACCAAGACACAAAGACACCAAGGAAGAAAATACGCCTTTCTTGCTTCTTGGTGTCTTTGTGCCTTGGTGGTGAGTCCCTTGGCTTACGTCACTCGTCGCTGTGATCGACGATCTTTTCGGGGGTGATGGCGAGCAGGACCGAGGGGCCCCAGTCGGGCTTGGTTTCCTCGTAGTGGCGGGCGGCGGCCTCGGTTTCGTGGTAGTGCCGCGTCATGCGCTGGTACAAATTTTCGACCCAGGCGCTGGGTTCCTCAATGACCTCGGCGTCGCCGTAGACCGTGACCGAGCGGCCATCCGGGTGGCCCTCGTCAACGCACAGGCTGACCCGTGAATCGCGCCGTATATTGCGCGCCTTTGCGCTGTCGGCGCCACAACTGATGTAGAAGCGGCCGTCCTCAAAGAGGTACCAGATCGGGCTTAGTTGCGCCGCGCCGGCGCGGCGGCTGGTCGCCAGAACGGCGTTCAGCGGCTGCTTGACGATGGCCTCGAAAGCGCCCTGATCCATGACCTCTCCTCCGTCATACGGCGTAGCGCTCCAATATGGCGCGATAGCTTTCCACGTGGCCGCCCGGTTCCACGTCCTGGAGCGCCGGCGGTGCTTGATCGGCGCTTTGCCAGGCCGCCTCGTAGGCGGTGTTGTCGCCGCGATAGATCATTCCCGCCGCCATGCGCCCCTCGGCCGCCAAAGTGGTCACCGCGCCGAACGCCGCCACCCGGTCGGTGGGGTCGTAGTCCGGCCGCTCATCGAGATTGTCGAGCGCCACCTCCCAGGCCGGGTAGGTGTCGTTGTAGGTGACGCAGGGCGACATGATTTCCAGGAAGGCGAAGCCGCGCTTGCTCCTGGCGTGTTCCAGAGCGGCAATCATCAGGTCCTGCATCTGGTCGGGCCAGCGGGTGAAGGCGCGGGCGATGAAGGTGCTGCCGGGCACCGCCAGGCCGAGAGCGACCGCGTCGATGGCCTGCTCCACATAGTCGTTGCGGCGCTGCGCCACGGTCGGTGAATCCTGGCCCTTGGTCAGCCCGTAAGTGCCGTTGTTCATGACGATATAGACCATGCTGGGATTGCGCTTGAAGGTATGCACCAGATGGCCGCCGCCGATGGCATAGCCGTCGCCATCGCCGCCGGCGGCGATAACCGTGAGCTCGGGATTGGTCAGCACCACCCCGGTCGCGGTCGGCAACACCCGGCCGTGCATGGCGTGGTAGCCGTAGTTGCTGAGGTTGTTCTGAATGGTGCCGGCGCAGCCGATACCGGCCAGCACCATGACGTCGTGGGCGGCGATGCCGTGATGGTCGAGGGCGTTGACCAGGGCGCTCTGGACGCCGAAGTCGCCGCACCCGGCACACCAGATAGGCCGGGCCGGGGTGAATGTTTTGGTCATGGCTTGCCCCCTTCCCCGGCCATAACCGCGTCGACCAACTCGGCCGGACGGAACGGCGTGCCATCGTATTTGAGAATGCTTTCCAGGGCCTCGGTCGAAGCGCCACCGGCCGCCAGAACGCGGTAGAGCTGGGCGCTGGCGCTGTGCTCGATAACGTAGACCCGGCGGCGCTGACGTATGAACGCCAGGGTTTCCTCGGCCACCGGCCACAGGGTAAGCGGCCGTAGCACCTGGACGGCCACACCGGCGTCAATCAGACGCTCGGCGGCCTCGATCATAACGCCGCCCTGCATGCCTACCCCGAGCAGGCCGATCGCCGCGTCCGGATCGCCGAAACGGTGGGCGCCCGGCAGGCTTTCGCGGACCAGATCGACCTTGCGCGCCCGCTTGTCCATCATGCGCACGCGGTTTTCCGGGTTGGTGGAGACCAGACCCCACTCATTGCGCTCGTTGCCGGTAACCAGGCTCTCACCGCCCGGCGTGCCCGGCACCGCCCAGGGCGACACCCCGTCGTCGGTGATCTGGTAGCGCCGGTACTCGTCGAGGCAGGCCACGTCGTCAGGGCTCAGGCGCTTGCCGTGCTCGATGGTGACGCCGTCGAGATCGAACGGCTCGACGGTCATGGCATCCTGGGCCACAGCCTGATCAAGGGCGATAATCACCGGTGACTGCAGACGCTGGGCCAGATTGGTCGCCAGCACGCCGATATCGAAGCATTCGCGCGGGTTGCCCGGCGCCAGCACGACCCGGGGAATGTCGCCGTGACCGCCCAGGGCCAGCATGGCGATGTCGCTCTGCTCCGGCTTGGTCGGCATGCCGGTGGACGGTCCGGCGCGCTGGCTGTCAACGATAACCAGGGGAATCTCGGCCGACCCCAGGTGGCTCAAGGCCTCCTGCATGAGGGCGATGCCTGGCCCGGACGAGCCGGTCATGGCACGGGTTCCGGTTATGGCCGCACCGATCGCCATATTGATCGCCGAAAGTTCGTCCTCGGCCTGGATGGCGACGCCGCCGAAGGCCGGCAGCCGGGCGCTCAACCAGTCGAGCAGCTCCGTGGCCGGGGTAATGGGATAGCCCGCATAGAACCGGCCACCGGCGGCAAGGAAGCCGAAGGCCACGGCGTCGTTGCCGCCCATCAGCACGCGTTTCGCGGGCGCGGCGCCGCTCAAACGCCATGGCCCCTGGCCTTCTCCCAGGCCGTTGTCGTCGGCATAGGCGTGGCCCTTGTACACGGCCTCGAGATTGGCGTTGATCAGACGTTCGGGCAGGCGCTTGAAGCGTTGACGCATGCAGCCTTCGGCCTCGTCGTCACCGATGTCCAGAATGCGCGCCAGCAGGCCGAACGCGACGCTGTTCTTGAACAGATCGCGGCGCAGATCACGCACTGCCATGCGCCCGAAAGGCACGGCGAAGACCCGAACCGTGTCGGCTAGGTAGCCGTCGGGAAGCGGCCCCCGCGAGGCGTCGTAGATGACAATGCCGTCAGGCGCCACGGCGGCGCCCACCAGTTCGATGGCCTCCTCGTCGAAGGCCACCAGCAGGTCGATATGGTCGCCCATGCCACCGCGCGCCACGGTGGAACCGCGAAGCGTCGCGGCGGCATGGCCGCCCTTGATGCGCGACGCCACGTCGCGGGCTGAATAGAGGTGAAAGCCGCGCCGGCTCAACACCTGAGTCAGCAGGGTGATAATGGTCAGGGAGCCATCGCCGCCCTGGCCGGCGACCTTGACATTGATATCGGACAGCACGCGCTGAGCGCCGGGCGCGGCGTCGACCGTCACTTCGGCTTGAGGAACGGCGGCGCTCATTTGGCCGGCGTCCCGGCAGGCGCGTCGGCCTCTGCCTGGGGTGGGGCATCTTCCTTGGGCGGCGCGCCGGGGCCCTTGAGGTAGAACGTCTTGGGGCACAGCCAATCGAGTTCCGTGCGTTCCGCCAGGGTCGGCATCTGCGCCGGCAGCGGCCGGTTTCGCTTCTTTTGTTCGGACAGCTTGATGGTCAGCATTTCGCCGCGCGGCTCGTCTTCCAGAGGCCGCGTCTCGATACGGCCGTCGTCGAGCGCCGCCTGGAACGCCTGGTGGCCGCGCTCGGTCCTGATCAGCGAGAAGGTCCAGCCGTCGATGCCGATGCCGCCGCCGCCGATGTCGCAATTTTCAGCGGCGTAGTCCAGGCAGTAGAGGCAGGCCGGGCGGGCGAAATCACGGTACTTCTTGAGCGACAGCACCCGCTCCTCGCCGCTGTCGAGGCGGGCCACCACCTTGCCCTTGATATTGATGTTCTCGATCTCCTTGGGGTCGCACTCGACGATCTCGGCAAGTTTGGCGACGCTCTCGTGGGTAAAGCTCTCGGAACAGAACAGGCCGAAGGTCAAGGTGATGTTTTCGCGATACCAGTCGGCCATGGCCAGGCGGATGCTGGAATGCTGCTGCAGGCGCACGCCGTCGATCTGGCACGGCACGCCGACCACCGCCAGAGGCTTGATGTCCCGGCGCATAGCTTCCTGAAGGGCCAAGGTATTGGGCGAATAGGTGTAGCGCGAGGCGGCGCAGCTCAGCACGTCGTCGCGGTCGAGCGCCAGCTTGTGGCGGCCGATCTGGCGGTCCTCGGGCAGCACGTCGCCGAGGATGGCGCCGCCCAGAGTGCCGCTTTCCAGGCCATGAACGATAAGCGCCGAAACCATGCCGCCGTCCTGACCGCGGGCCAGGATTTCGGGATCGGTGGCCCGGGCGTAGACTCCGTAGGAATAGGGGCCATAGCCGTCGTCCGTGGCCGGCGCCTTGAAATCGAGTAAATTCTTGAGATCATTGTCCGGCGGCCGCAGCACCGGGCAGACGTCGACGCAAAGCACGCAAAAAACACAGGCGTCGGACCGGGTATCGACCGCCTGCTCATCGATATAGTCGAATACATCCGCCGGACAGATGGTGACGCAGGAAGCGCAGCCGATGCAGCGGCCCGGCGCCACCACCTCGTCCATCAACAGGTCGGAAGCCCGGAAACCGCCCCGATTCAGTTCAGTCCGCCAGGCGAACGCCCACTCATGAGGATCGGCGCCCTCTTCCATCAGCGCGCGGTAGCGTAGGCGCACCTGTTCGGATTGGGCGTCTCGCTGAATTGTCTGCTCGTTCATTACGTCACTCGATAGTGAACACCTGTCTGGCCGGGAGCCTATAGCAGCGGCACCACTTCTTAGGCAAAAATCTTCATCCGCTCCATACCGAAGGCAACGGTCTCGAGGCCATGAAACTGGAACTCAAGGACGAAATGGTCAACCCCGGCACGATTAAGCGCGGCCAAGCGCTCGGGCGAGCCGCTGACAGTGACGCCCATGGCATCGGTATTAGGATCGACGAAGGCGACGCTGTCGGGTAACCGGGGCAGCATGGTCTGAAAATCCGGCTCTTTCTCCGCCACATAGACAAAGGTGAAGGCGCCGAGCCGGGGGTCGCGCTGCCATTTGTCGCCGGCCGCGCCGATTTCGCTTACTTGGGGGTTCTTGGCGCCCCAGGGAAACAGCATGACGCTGAGATCGGATATTGCCACCATGGGATTACCTCTCGACTATTCAAGAATGCGATTTAGGATCCCTCGCCTTATGGCCTATTGCTGGCTTATACCAAGGTAGCGGACGTGTAAACGGGATGATGACGACAATGCGAAGGCGGCAAATATGAGCGGCGGGTCGATGGAACTGTTCGCCCTCCAAGGCATTCCCCTGGTGGCGCCAGGCGACGACCTTGCCGGGCTGATTATCGACGGCTACGGCGCCACCGGGCGGTCGCCCGAAAACGACGACGTTATCGTCATCGCTCAGAAAATCGTCTCCAAGGCCGAGGGCCGCCACGCGGACCTCAGGGACGTGACGCCGTCGGCGCGGGCCCGCGAGCTGGCCGGCGAATGTGACAAGGACCCCCGCTTGGTCGAGCTCATCCTCGCGGAATCCACCGAGGTGCTGCGCTGGCGGCCCGGCCTGCTGATCGTCGTCCACCGTCTCGGCATGGTTCTGGCCAACGCCGGCATCGACCATTCCAACGTCGGGCTCGGCAATGATGACCAACAGGTCCTGTTGTTGCCGCTCGATCCGGACGCCACATGCCGTCAGCTACGTGAAGAGTTGGCAACCCGGGCCGGTGCGCGCATGGCGGTGATCATCAACGACAGCGTCGGCCGGGCATGGCGCGGCGGCACCGTGGGCATCACCCTGGGCGCCGCCGGCGTGCCGGTGCTGGACGATTTGCGCGGCCGTAATGACCTGGATGGCCGGCCCCTCGAAGTCAGCATCCAGGCGGTCGCCGACGAGCTCGCCGCCGCCGCCTCCCTGCTCCAGGGCCAGGCCGATGAAGGCTGGCCGGTGGTCGTGATCCGCGGCTTCACCAGCGCCGCCCCCGAGGCCCCCGCGTCGGCCCTGGTGCGGCCCAAGGACGAGGATTTGTTTCGATGAGTGCCCCGTCCAATGATCCAATCCTCGCCCTGTCCGGCGGTGTCGGCGGCGCCAAGCTGGCCCTCGGCCTGAGCCGTGTCATGACGCCTGAACGGCTCACGATAGTGGCCAACACCGGCGACGACTTCGTCCATCTCGGCCTCCCCGTGTCGCCCGACATCGATACCCTGGTCTACACCCTGTCGGAGCTTGCCAACACCGAATTGGGCTGGGGCCGCGCCGGCGAGACCTGGGCCTTCATGGCGGCCCTCAAGACCCTGGGCGGCGAAACCTGGTTCCAGCTCGGCGACAGCGACCTGGCCATGCATGTGGAGCGCGGCCGCCGCCTGGCCGCCGGCGACAGCCTCGGCGTCATTACCGCCGACCTCAGCGCTCGCCTGGGCATCACGGTGGCCATTCTGCCCATGAGCGACGACCCGGTCCGCACCATTGTCGAGACTGCGGACGGGCCGCTCGATTTCCAGCACTACTTCGTGCGCGAACGCTGCGAGCCGACCGTCACGGGTTTTCGATTTGATGGCATCGATACGGCGCGGCCACAGCCCGGTTTCCTCGACGCCCTGAGTGATCCTGACTTGGCGGCCGTGATCATCTGTCCGTCCAACCCGTTTATCAGCATCGACCCGATCCTGGCGCTACCCGGCATACGCGCCGCCCTGGCGGCCTGCCCGGCGCCCAAAATTGCCGTGTCGCCCATCGTCGGCGGCCGGGCCATCAAGGGGCCGACGGCAAAGATGATGAGCGAACTCGGCATGCCGGCGACGGCAGCCGCCGTAGCGGCCCACTACGGCGATTTGATCGACGGCTTCGTCATCGACCAGGCCGACGCTGACATCACCGATGACTTGCGCGCCACAGGCCTCCACGTCCACGTTGCCAACACAATCATGGAAAGCGTCGAGGATCGCGAGAACCTCGCGCGTGAGGTGCTTGGCTTAGGAGCAAAAATGCGCGACGCTGGCCCCTAACGGAGGAGATTGGCAGCCATGGACATTTCAGATTTCAGCGTTTTCCCCATGCAATGGGGGGTCAAGCCGGCGGAAGCCCAGGAGATGGTCGAGGTCGCGGTTCACGCCGAGGAACTAGGGTTCTACTCGGTTACCATTCCCCATGTGCCGATCCTCTATTACGGCCACGAACGGCCCCCCGACGGCTTCGTCTGGGCCCACTTCCCGCCTGAGTACAAGGACTATCAGCACGACTCGCTGGTCCTGCTGCCAATGATCGCCCAGGCCACATCGCGCATCAAAATCGGCTTCAACGTGGCCGTGACGCCCTGGCTTCATCCCTTCGTCTGGGCCAAATATCTCGCCAGTCTCGACGCGGCGACCCAGGGGCGGGTCATCGCCGGCTTCGGTCTCGGCGCCGTGGCGCCTGGTAAGCCGTCCAAGGCGCTGCACAGTCTTGGCATCGAGGGCAAGCGCGGCGAAATGTCCGACGAAGCCCTCGACATCATCATGCGTCTTTGGACCGAAGACGAGCCACTGTCTTTCGACGGCAAATATCACAAGGGGATCGATCTGGTGGTCGAGCCCAAGCCGACCCAGAAACCCCATCCCGAGTTCTGGTGGGCTGGGCTGGCCAAGGCCGGCGCACGCCGGGCCGCGCAATACGGCGGCATGCTCGAAGTTACCTGGCCCAGCCTGCGCCGGGTGCGCGAGGAACTGGCACCCAACCACACTGCCGCCAACGAGAAGTACGGCGGCGATTCAAGGCTCGGCATCCTGATGTATGCCAACCTGATGGACGGCGGCGATATGTCGGCGGAGGACCTATCGCGGCATTATTTCGGCTGGCAGGGCGAAGCCCTCGACCCCATCGCGGCCGGCAGTCCGGAGCGTTGCGCCGAGGTGCTAGGAAATTATCGCGACGCCGGAATCGAACACTTCGTGCTCGACCTCCACCGCCACGGGCTCGACCATGTGAACCATATGCATGATCAGATGGAGCGCTTCGCCAACGAGGTCGTGCCGATGATGAACCGGAACGGGTAGTATTTGACCATGGACATCAAGGATTTCAGTGTCTTCCCCATGCAATGGGGGGTCAAGCCGGCGGAAGCCCAGGAGATGGTCGAGCTGGCGGTTCACGCCGAGGAACTGGGCTACTACTCGGTGACCATTCCTCACGTGCCGATCCTGCCCTACGGCCCGGAACGGCCGCCGGATGGTTTTGTCTGGAAAAGCATTCCGACCGAGTACAAGGACTACCAGTACGACGCCCTGGTGCTGCTGCCGATGATTGCCCAGGCCACGTCGCGCATCAAAATCGGCTTCAACGTGGCAGTGACGCCCTGGCTCCACCCGTTTGTCTGGGCCAAATATCTCGCCAGTCTCGACGCGGCGACTCAGGGTCGGGTCATTGCCGGCTTCGGCCTCGGCGCCGCCGTACCCGGCGAGCCCGCCAAGGCGCTGCACAACATCGGCATCGAGGGCAAGCGCGGCAAGATGTCCGACGAGGTCCTCGAATTCGTCATGCGACTGTGGCACGAAGACGAGCCGCAATCCTTCGACGGCGAGTTCTACAAAGGCCATGATCTGGTGGTCGAACCCAAGCCGGTGCAGAAACCCCATCCCGAGTTCTGGTGGGCCGGCGCCGCCAAGGCCGGGGCGCGGCGCGCGGCGCAATATGGCGGCATGCTGGAGCTGACCTGGCCCAGCCTGCGCCGCATTCGCGAGGAACTGGCGCCCAACCACGCCGCTGCCAACGAGAAATACGGTGGCAATTCCAAGCTCGGCATCCTGCTCTACGCCAACCTGTTCGCCGATGGCGATATGTCACTGGCCGACCTGTCACGGCACTATTTCGGCTGGCAGGGCGAGGCTCTCGACCCCATGGCGGCGGGCAGCCCCAAGCGGTGCGCCAAGGTTCTCGAAAATTACCGCGACGTTGGCATTGAACATTTTGTGCTCGATTTTCATCGCCACGGCCTCGACCACGTGAGCACTATTCACGACCAGATGGCGCGATTCGCCAGTGAAGTGGTGCCGCGAATGGCATGATGGCCGTTAGCCACGGTGAAAGGTTTTGATTTTCCCGCTGGCTGCGCCATGTAACAGTAGGCTTGGATTAGTAAAGGGCGGCAAGACGTGACCATGTGGGCGGTACTCCCGGTTAAAACCCTCGGCCAATCGACCAAACAGCGGTTGGAAAGCGCGCTGGACCCGGTCGAGCGCCAGGCCTTGTTTCGCGCCATGGTCGGCGATGTGTTCGACGCCCTGTCGGCCGTGAAAGGCCTGGCAGGAATCGCCGTGGTCACCCGCGATAATGATGTCGCCGATCTGGCCCGGCGCCATGGCGCCCGGGTCATCATCCAGGGCCGTGATGGCGGCCAGACGGCGGCGGTCAAGGCGGCGGCGGATACCCTGGCCGCCGAAGGCGTCGATGCCATGATTACCCTGCCCGGCGACGTACCTCTGGTCACCGCGGCCGATATCGAAGCGGTCATATTCCACCATAGGGGCAAAGGCCCGGCGATCACTATCGTTCCGGCACGCGATGAAATGGGCTCCAACTGCATTGTCTGCTCGCCCCCGGATGTCATTAATTTCTCGTTCGGCGACAACAGCTTCGTGCGCCACCTGGCTACGGCGCGCAGCCTCGGCATTGAGCCCCGCATTGTCGAGAACCGGCGGCTCGGTCTCGACATCGACACCCCGGCGGACCTGGCGGCGCTGCTCGAACAACCGGAGCTTGGCCATACGGCGACCCTGCGTTATCTGGCGAACAGCGGCATCGCCGCGCGGCTCACGGGCGGCCGCCCGCCGCTCGACCATGACGCCGCCCTGGCTCTGGCCGACAATGACGACCTGGAAGGCCTCATGGCCGTCGCCGCGACGCTGTGCGATGCGGGCCACGGCGATGTGGTGTCCTATTCGCGCAAGGTGTTCATCCCGCTCACCCATCTGTGCCGCGACGTCTGCCATTACTGCACCTTCGCCCAGCCGCCGCGCAAACTTAAGGCCCCCTACATGACCCGCGAGGAGGTTCTGGCGGTGGCCAAGGCCGGGGCGGCGGCGGGCTGCAAGGAGGCCCTGTTCACCCTGGGCGACAAGCCCGAGCTGCGTTATCGCGCGGCCCGCGAGACCCTGGCGGAGCTTGGCCACGAGACCACGATCTCCTACTTGATCGAGATGGCCCAGATGGTGCTCGAAGAGACCGGGCTGATGCCTCATCTCAACCCTGGTGTCATGGACGCCGGCGATATCGCCGCCCTGCGCGAAGTCTCGGTGTCTCAGGGGATGATGCTGGAAAGCGGCGCCGGGCGCCTGTGCGCCAAGGGCGGCCCCCATTTCGGCTCGCCCGACAAGGTTCCGGCGGTACGGCTTGAGACCATTCGCCTGGCCGGCGAGGCCGGGGTGGCGTTTACCTCGGGAATTCTGATCGGCATCGGAGAGACCCGGCTTGAGCGTATCGAATCCCTGTTGGCGCTCCGCGAACTGCACGAAGCCTACGGCCATATTCAAGAAATCATCATCCAGAACTTCCGGGCCAAGCCGGATACCCGCATGGCCAACGCCCCGGAGCCGGATCTCGACGAGCTGCTATGGACGATCGCCGTGGCGCGGCTGATATTCGGCCCGGCCATGAACCTCCAGGCGCCGCCCAACCTGAGCCCCGGCGCGGCTGTGCGGCTGGTCGCGGCCGGCCTCAACGATTGGGGCGGGGTGTCGCCGGTGACCCCCGACTTCGTCAATCCGGAAGCGCCGTGGCCGGAGATCGAACGGCTCGCCCAGGAGACGGCGGCGGCGGGCAAGGTCTTGACCGAGCGTCTGGCGATTTATCCGACCTTTGCCCTCGATCCGCAACGCTGGCTCCACGAGCCCTTGCGCACCCCGGTGCTGCGAGCCCTGGACAGCGACGCCTTCGCCCGCCCGGACCCGTGGTGGTCCCCCGGCGGCAACAATGCCCTTCCCAGCGTCTCCAGACCGGCCGCCAGACGCCATGGAGCGCTCGACCGCATCCTGACCCGGGCCAGCGCCGGCGACGACCTGGGCGAAGCGGAAATCACCCAGCTGTTCGGCGCCCGGGGCGGCGCCGCCGAGGCGGTCTTCGCCGCCGCCGACGAGCTGCGCCAGGCGGTCAACGGCGATGCCGTCGCCTATGTCTCCAACCGCAACATCAACTACACCAACATCTGCCAGTTCCGCTGCGGCTTCTGCGCCTTCTCCAAGGGCAAGATGAGCGAGAACCTGCGCGGCCGGCCCTACGACATCGGCCTCGACGAAATCGCCCACCGCACCGTTGAGGCCAGTGACAAGGGTGCCACGGAAGTCTGCATGCAGGGTGGCATCCACCCCGCCTACACGGGCGACACCTATCTCGATATCTGCCGCGCCGTGAAAGCGGCGGTGCCGGGCATGCATATCCATGCGTTCTCGCCCCTTGAAGTGTGGCACGGGGCGGAGACCCTGGGCCTCGACCTCCATGTCTTCCTCGAACAGCTCGGCGCGGCCGGCCTCAACTCCCTGCCGGGCACTGCCGCCGAGATCCTCGACGACGAAATTCGCGACATTATCTGCCCCGATAAACTCAATACCCGCCAATGGCTTGAGGTCATGGCGGCGGCCCACGATGTCGGCTTCCGCACCACCTCGACCATTATGTTCGGCCATACCGACCGGCCACACCACTGGGCTCGCCACCTATTGCGCCTGCGTGGTCTGCAGGCAAAGACCGGCGGCTTCACCGAGTTCGTGCCCCTGCCCTTCGTCCACATGGAGGCACCGATCTACCTCAAGGGGCAGGCGCGCAAGGGACCGACCTTTCGCGAAGCTCTGCTCATGCACGCGGTGGCGCGCCTCGCCCTGCATCCGCATATCACCAACATTCAGGCGTCATGGCCCAAGATGGGCCCCGACGGCGCCCTCGCCTGCCTCAACGTGGGCGCCAACGACATGGGCGGCTCCCTGACCAACGAGTCGATCAGCCGCGCCGCCGGCGCCAGCCATGGCCAGGAAATCACCCCGGACCGCATGGCCGCCATGATCAGCGGCGCCGGCCGGGTACCGGTCCAGCGCACGACCCTCTACGAGACGGCGACGGCGGCCCCCTGGCCGGCCAATCAGGGCGCCGGATCGGCGCTACCGCTGGCCGCCGCCCAGGCCCCACAAACAAGCTGACCACGCCTGGACCCGGAGGCGCGAGCCCATCAGGTGCCGGCGCTGCCGTGGAATTCAACAAAGCGTTCCGGCGTCACCCGGACGGCGACGTTATCGACGCCGCTACGGGCCACGTAACGCTGCGCCTCTTCCTCGTCGAGATAACGCGAAAAAAGAGCGTATTGGTCCGCTTCAGACATCGCGTCCTCGATGGTCGCGGCGCCCGGCAACATCACCGCGTAATAGGGCGTTTCGCGCCGGTCAATCACCACGGTGGCCCTGCCCGTACGCTCGATATTCCTGACTTTTTGAGATTTCCGGCCGGCCGCGAACAGGATGTCGCCATCCTGGAAGAGGTACCACATGGGCATGGCGTGGGGTGACCCGTCGGCCCCGGTGGTGGCGAGAACACAAATTTGGGGTTCCCGGAGGAACGCTTCGACCTTGGCGCTAAGAGTCATGGTGTTTACTCCCTTGTCATGTGGTTGGGGACCGTTCCAGCAAGGCCATGCCCTGGATGGTCCGGCGGATGCCGTCGTCGAGATCAATATGAGGCCACTTTCCGACCAGTTCCTGTAACGCGGCAATATCGTCAGGCGCCGCCATCTTGGTTGGCCCGTCGGACGCTGCTGAAACCTGACAGCCGGGAACAACCCGACCGACAGCGGCGATGAAGTCGTCATCGGTGGTCAGGGTGGCGGAGACGTCCGAGGCCAACGCGCCGGGAATTTCCGCCTCGGCGCAGCGCTGGAACAGACCCGCGACCTGCGCGACATATTCGAGCCGGCTTTGCCAGCGCAGGGGCAACTGATGATCCTCACCGGCGGCAACCGAGGCAATGGCCTGGTTGACAAAGGCGGTCGCGCCGGCCTCCCGGCCCGGGCCATAGACGATGGCCGGACGCAGACCGATGCTCGGCAGGCCGTATTGGGCGAAGTAGGTGGCGGCGAAGCTCTCGTTCCAGTCCTTGAAGGTGCCGTAGATCGTGCTGTGGGCGCCGTCGGCGTTACGAATCCGCGCCGCCAGGGAACTGGCGTAGACCACCTGTCGCACCCCATGACGGCGCGCCGCCTGGAACATGTTGATATGGCCGACAACATTGACCTGAGCCGCCGCCACCGGATCGTCCCAACAGGGTGGAATTAACAGGGCGGCGAGATGGATGACGACTTCGGGCGCGGCCTCGCCAGCCAGGGCCTCGACGGCGTCGCCGTCAGCGACGTCGAGGTCGGGCCACGATACCTGGTCGTGGCACGCCTCGGCGGCAATGGCGCGAAACAGGCGGTCCCGGCGGCGCAGATCGCAGGCGGTGATTTCGTGGCCCGCCTGGGCCAGCGCCTTGACCGTCCACGACCCGAGAAACCCTGACGCCCCGGTTACCAGTACACGCACGTCTCAGCCCCCGCCCAAGCCGTTAGTCGACGATCGGCAGCACCATGGGCGCCAACTCGTCCGCCGTCCGGCCGGCCCAGTCGAGCTTGGGCACGTTTTCCATGGAACGCTGCTGGGCCTCCTGCACTGCCTGGGACGCCGCCTCGTAGTCGATATTCACCACCCGGCCGTTCTCGACCACCCGGGCACCGTCCACGTAGACGTCCCGCACCGCCCGCTCGGCAGCCACGTAGAGCAGGCTGCGCAGGGGCTCGCGCAGGGGCATCATGGCCGGGTCGCGAACATCGACGAGCACCAGGTCCGCCTTGGCGCCAACCGCGAGACGCCCAATGTCGTCGCGCAACAAGGCGTGGGCGCCGCCGATGGTGGCGGCATTGAACACGTCCAGGGTGGTCAGATCGGCCACCGAGCCGGCCACCGCCCGGGCCACGGTAAAGGCGTTGCGCATCTCTTCGAGGAAATTGTGCGGATAGGTGTCGGTGCCGATGCCCATATTGATGCCGTGGCGCACGTAGTCGCCGAAGGTGTTCATGGCGATGCCCCGGCGCATGAACACGGTTGGGCAATGGGCCACGGTGGCGCCAGTGTCGCGCAGCAAATCCTTGTCGCCCCGGCTGGTCCAGTGGAGCCACGGGTGATGGTCGAGAAAGATGCCGTGGCCGATGATCGAATTGCGCCCCAGGCCGCCGATATCGTGGAGCCACTGGATCGGCGTCTTGCCGTGGCGGCGCTGCATTTCGTAGAACTCGGTGGCGCTCTGGGCGGCATGAATCTGGAACGGCAGGTTGCGGTCCTGGGCGTAGTCATAGGCGTCGCGGATGAGATCGACGGAGCAGGTATCGATCTGCGACGGGCAGACCATGCCGCTCAAACGCCCCGAGGGGTGCTGGTTGGCCAGGTCGATAAGCCGTTGAGCCGCTTCGAACTTTTCGCGCCCGGCCTTCTCGTCCCAGTCGTATTCCAGATTTTGACCGTCGCGGGTGAACCAGCGGGCGTCGCGGAACATGGGCGCCGCCACGGCACGAATACCGCTGTCGCCAAGGGCGTCGAGCCAGCCGTCGAAGGGCATGGAAAGATCGGCCACGGTGGTGACTCCGCTCATGAGCAACTCGGCCAAAGCCACCCGAATGGCGGCCAGAGCGCCGTCATCATCGCCGGTAAAGACCGTGAGGTATTCGTAGAGCGACGAATGCCAGAAGCCCGGGCTCAGGGTTTCGTCGGTGATGCCCTTGCGCAGCGGCTCGCTGGTCGGGTGGGTATGGATATTGACCAGACCGGGCATGACCATGCGCTCGCGGCCATCGACCTCCGTATGGGCCGGGCCCTGGTAATTGGCGCCGACAAAGGCGATGTCCTTGTCCGTGAAGGCGACATCGATATCGCGGCGATAGACGTGACCCTGGCGCGCATGGTCCCAGGCCACCACCCAGGCAGCATTCCGTATAACCGTCGTACTGGTCATTGATTTATTCCGCGGCTGCTCGTGTCAAACCCCTGCCGCCAGCGGTCAGACGCTGTGCAAGGTAGGAAACAAAGTGATGGATCGGCCGCTCCAACTGATGGATCGGCCCCGGTCGGGTCAACGGCGCCCGGGCGCCGCGATAGGCCCCTTCGACCACGTTGCGGTCCTCGAAATTGACCGTATCGAGGAACTCGACGGCCTGCTTGATTTCACTCTCCGGGTCCTTCATGGCGGCGATGACCTCGGGCGCCAGGGTGGCGCCATAGCGGATATGGACCTGGCCGAGGCCCTTGGGCCGCAGCGACAGGTACCACATGTAATCGGGCGCCAGGGTAAACATGTGCGACGGGAAGATGGTCGGCAGCACGTTGGTGTGACGCCAGTCGCCTTCGAGCACAGTGTTGTCGGGATGGGCCCGGCCATAGGGCGTGCCCTCGCCCTTGGTAAAGGTGGAATAGGTGTAGGCGCCGGGCGATTGTTCGGGAAACACGCAGTCCTCGACCGGAAAATAACCGCCCACGGTGCCCTTGTGAACGTTGGGCAGGTGATAGCTTTCCATATAGTTTTCGGTCAGCAGCTTCCAGTTGGTGTCCCAGACATGGTCCTCGGTAATGATGGGCACGTAATCGGCCACCCGGAAGCGGTCGATGATGTCGTTGAGCGGGGCCACCCGCTTGGCGACGCTTGTCACATCCGGATTCAGGGTGACATAGATGAAACCCTGCCAAACCTCCATGCGCACCCCGTACAGGCAGTAGTCGGCCTTGTCGAAGTCGGCGTAATACTCCCGGTGGGGCGCATAGGTCAGCTTGCCGTCGTAGTCGTAGGCCCAGTTATGATAGGGGCAGGCCACGCGCTTGGTATTGCCGCTGCCTTCGAGCAACTGCATCATGCGGTGGCGGCAGACGTTGGCGAAGCTGCGAATGACGCCCTGCTTGTCGCGAATGGTGAATACCGGCTGGCTGCACAGCATATCGGTGATGTAGTCGCCAGGTTCCGGAATGTCCGCCTCGCGGCCGATGCAATGCCATTCCCGGGCGAAGATATGCTCCTGCTCAAGGGCCAGAATGTCGTCGGACACGTAGAGCCCCGGCGGTGGGATCGTCGCCTTCTCAAACGGCAGATCGGCGATTGCCGCCAAGTCTCGGAGAATTTGGTCAGTCTGGGTCACGGCGCGATCTCATATAATTGTCTGGCGAGGGTATTCCTCCCCGCCCCGCCCGGCAATCCGATAATCACCGGCTAGTCGGCTCTGAAATTAACCATACAACGCAGGCCAGCCGGCAATACATAATCCGGATTGGGCATTTCGAGGCGCACGCCGAAGGTACTGCTGGCTGTGTCGAACACCTGATCGACAATGACGACCCGGGCCTCGTATACCCCGTTCACCGGCGCTTCCGGCCGGACCTCCCCGACCATGCCGAGTCTGACCTGATCAAACAGCTCGATCGGCACGAAGACCTCGATGTTGAGCACCGTCATGCCCGCGACGGTGAGCACATGGGATTGCTCGTTGACGAACTCGCCTGGCGACAGAGCTTGGTGCACCACAATGCCGTCAATGGGGCTAACGATGGACCGCT
>JAYGEF010000038.1:0-7633 GCA_046582535.1 Alphaproteobacteria bacterium | reverse complement strand
TGGTGGAGGTTGCGGTGGATACCGGCCCAAGGACAACGGCTGGGGCCGCGGCGAGCGCCCTGTCATCAACGTGAGCTGGAAGAATGCAAAATCCTATGTGGCGTGGCTGAGCCGAAAATCGCGACAGGAGTACCGGTTGCTATCGGAGGCCGAGTGGGAGTATGCGGCGCGACCCGCGCACGGTCGGCGACATCGCCCGCGATCTGCCGGTCGATGTCTCGGTGGTCTCGCGCCACCTGGCCATGCTCAAGGAGGCAGGGGTGCTGGCGGCCGCGCGTCACGGCAAGGAGGTCCGCTACACGGTGCGCTACGAGGGCCTGGCCGACACCTTTCGCGCCATCGCCGGCGCCATCGACGCCTGCTGCCCAGCGAAATCCTAGGAGAACACCATGACTGAACCGAACCAAGCCCACGATCAGGTCCACGACGAGGTTGCCGGCTTCTACGCCAAGGCGCTGGTACGAAATTCCTGCTGCGGCTCAAACTGCGGCACCAGCACTGCAGAATCCATCGGCTACCAGGCCAGTGACACCAGCGAAATTCCCGATGACGCCATGGCCAATTCCTTCGGCTGCGGCAACCCGGTGGCGTTCAGCGGCGTCCATGAGGGCGACGTGGTGGTCGATCTCGGCTCGGGTGCCGGCATCGATGTCATCATGGCCGGCCAGAAAGTGGGGGCCACAGGCCACGTCATCGGCGTCGATATGACCGGTGACATGATCGACCGGGCGCGCGCCAATATTGCCGCCGCCGGCCTTGCCAACGCGGAAATTCGCCAAGGACTGATCGAGCATATGCCCGTAGATGACGATTCCGTGGACTGGGTCATCTCCAACTGCGTCATCAACCTGTCGCCGGACAAGCCGGCGGTGTTCGCCGAAATTGCCCGGGTGCTCAAGCCCGGCGGCCAGATGCTGGTCTCCGACATCGTCGTCGAAGACCTGCCCCAATGGGTGCGAGCCGACAAGGCGCTCTATTCCGCCTGCGTTGCCGGCGCCGTCAGCGAGTCGGCGTATCTGGCGGGTCTCCGCGCGGCCTGTCTGGTCGATGTGGAAATTCGCGACCGCCTCGACTACGACACCAGCCAGATCACCGCCATGTACCGCGGCGAATGGGGTGGCGAAGAGGCCACCGATGAGTCCGTGGCGCGTGCCGCCATGGAGGCCACCGGCAAGGTCTCCAGCATCAGCGTCTACGCGCGCCGGCCGGAGGGCTGATACCATCGGTCATTAAGAATGACCGATGGGCGTTTGCTTTGCCTTGCGCGTTCAAGCGCCACACGGGCTGGCGCCACGCAGGCTCCCACCGAACGGTCGGCAACCCCCGGTCGGGGGCTGATAGAAAGTGGGAAGAATTCCAAGGGTCATCGTTTTTGACCCCTGGCAAGCGCGCCATTTTGTTCGCAGTTAGGTGGGCGTCGCCGCTTATGCGGCGGGAGCCCCAGTTTGTGTAAACACAAGAGGGGGCGCTTGAACGCCCTGATCAAAAGAGTCGCTGGACAACCGCCCGCCGTAGCGTGATTCTTAGGCCATGGCGGGTTCCGATACAATCGAGGCCGAGGTCCTCATCGTTGGCGGCGGCATGGTCGGTTTGACTTTGGGCTGCGCCCTGGCCGGCGCTGGTATCGAGGTGGCGGTGGTTGACCGCGCCGACCCCGCGGCTCTGCTCGATGCCGGCTTTGACGGCCGCGCCTCGGCCATCGCCCATGGCACGAAGCTGGCGCTCGATGGTATTGGCGTGTGGCAGAGTATGGCGTCCGACGCCGAGCCGATCCGCGAAATCCGCGTCTCCGACGGCGACTCTCCGCTGTTCCTCCACTACGACCACCGCGATCTGGGGGACGACCCGCTGGGCTTCATGGTCGAGAACCGCCACATCCGCCAGGCCTTGTTCGCCGCCGCCCATAGCCTCGATCGTCTGCACCTTGTGGCGCCGGCGGGGCTGCGCCAACTCTCCCGCACCCTTGCCTTGGCTGAGGCCGAACTCGACGACGGCCGGCGCATTCGCGCCCGCCTGGCCATTGCCGCCGACGGTCGCCAGTCGCCAGTGCGCCGCAATGCCGGCATTGCGGTCACCGCCTGGACCTACGATCAGACCGCCATCGTCTGCACCGTGGCTCACGAGCGGCCCCACCGGGGCATTGCCCAGGAGCGTTTCCTGGCCGCCGGACCGTTCGCCATTCTGCCGCTTACGGGCGATCGCTCGTCCCTGGTGTGGACCGAGCGGGCCGATCTGGCGCCTGACATCATGGCCCTCGATGACGAAGGGTTTCACGGCGAGATGGCCCGGCGCTTCGGCGATTATCTCGGGGCTCTCGAACTCACCGGGCCGCGCTGGAGCTATCCCCTGGCTCTGTCCGACGCGGCGCGCTACACGGACAACCGCCTGGCCCTGGTCGGCGATGCCGCCCATGCCATGCACCCCATTGCCGGCCAGGGCTTGAACCTGGGCCTCCGCGACGTGGCAGCGCTCTCCGAAGTCCTGGTCGATGGCCGCCGTCTCGGCCTCGACATCGGCGGCGCCGACGTGCTGGCCCGCTACGCCCGCTGGCGGCGCGTCGACTCGACAGTGCTGCTGACCGTCACCGATGTGCTCAATCGCCTGTTCTCCAACGACATCGCCCCCCTGCGCCTGGCCCGCGTTCTCGGCCTGGCGGCGGTCAACCAGCTACCGCCGCTCAAACGCCTGTTCATGCGCCACGCCATGGGCACGGTAGGCGACCTGCCGAGGCTGGCTCGGGGCGAGCCGCTGTAGAGCGGCTCACTTATTGGAAAGCGCGTTCAAGCGCCACGCGGGCTCCCGCCGCATAAGTGGCGACGCGCGGTCGCGCTTGCCAGCGGTCATAAAGATGCCCGCTGGGGGAGTTCCAATCTTCCTTCTTTCAGCCCGCGACTGCGGGTCGCCAACCGTTTGGCGTGAGCCCGCGTGGCGCTTGAACGCGCTTTCTAAAAAGGCCGCGCTTGCGGCTAGTGCCGTGTGGCGGGGTTTTCGGGGTCGCGGCTCAGGCCCTGGGCTTCCAGGGCATCGAGGTAGCCTTGCCAGACCTCGGCCTGGTTTAGGCCCAGGTCGTAGAGGAATTGCCAAGTGAAGATGCCGGTGTTGTGGAGGTCGTCGAACTTGATGCGGATGGCGTAGTTGCCCACCGTCTCGATGTCCATGATGCCGATCTCGCGGCGACCGGCGACCACCTTCTTCTGGCTCGGCCCATGGCCCTGGACTTCCGCCGAGGGACTCTCGACCCGCAGCAGTTCGGCGGCGAAGGTGAAGACCTTGCCGTTGTCGAATTTGACCTCAAGCTGACGCTCCGCCTGCTTGTGGCGGATTTCAACCGGCCAGTGTTCGGTTTCGAAGGATTGGCTCATGGCGGCGGTCCTCAATCTTCGTCCAGGTGGCGGGCTTCCTCGACCAGCATGATCGGGATGCCGTCGCGGATGGGATAGGCGAGCTGGGCCTGATCGCTGATCAGCTCCTGGCGCTCGCGGTCGTAGCGCAGCGTGCTCTTGGTCAGCGGGCAGACCAGGATTTCCAGCAGTTTGGCATCGACACCGGGCGCTGGTGGGCGCCCACTACTGGCCCCGTTGTCATGATCTGAGGGGGTCATTGTACTCTCCCTTCGCCGGTGCGGGTGTCGTCAAGCACGGTCATCTCCATGAGCGCGGTAACGATTTCGGCCCGGTCTTCGGTGGTCATGGCTTCAAGCAGCGCCTGCTTCTCGCTGGGCGCGAACGGGCAGGTCATGGCCAGGGTCGTGATCAGGCTCTCGTTCGAGGCGCCTTCCACGGTTTCCCAGTCGGCTTCATAGCCCTGCTGCTTGAAGAAGGCGTCGAGGGCCAAGAGCAGACGCTTGCGGTCGACCTGACTGGCGGCGGGCTCGTCGAGGTCGGCGGCGAAGCGCTGGTAGTCGGCGCGCACCGGGCGGAAGCCACCATCGGTCAGGGGCAGTTCTTCGACGATGTCGAAGCGGCACAAGCCGGTCAAGGTGATAAGAAAACGCCCGTCGTCGGTTTTCTCGAACGCGGTAATGCGCCCGGTGCATCCCGTCGGGTAGACGACCGGGGCCTCACCGCCGCCTTCTTGCGGGCGGACCGGCTGGACCATGCCGATCAACGGAGCGCCGCGCCGGGCCTCGCTGACCATGGCCAGATAGCGCTGCTCGAAAATATTCAGGGGCAACTGGCCATGGGGCAGCAGCAAGACCCCCGCCAGAGGGAAAATCGGCAGGGTTTCGGGCAGGGTGTCGAGGGTCATGCCGTGGTCGCCAACGGTCATGGGGGCCACCCGTTCACGAGAACAGCAGCGACGACAGCCTCCGGCGCGCCGACAGGGTCAGGGGATCGGTCGGACCCATGGCCTCGAAGAACTCAAGCAGTTGCTTGCGCGCCGCGTCGTCGTTCCAGTTCAGGTCATGGCTCAGGATTTCCAGCAGATGGTCAACGGCGGTTTCCCGCTCGCCACTGCCGAACAGCGCCATGGCGAGTTCGAGGCGCGCCTCGAAGTCCCTGGGATTGGCGGCGATGCGGGCCTCAAGGCCGCCGATCTCGCCGCTTGCCGCCGCCGCCTGCGTGGCGAGGGCTACGGCCGCGCGGGCGCCGCTGATTTCGGGATCGTCGTCGTGTTCATCACCGGCCCGGGCCAACACCTCGGCCGCCGCCTGGGCATCACCCAACGCCAGCAGGCAGCGCGCCATGCCGGCGATGGCGGCAATATTATCGGGCTCGTGCTGCAGGACCTGGCCGAACAGCGCCGCCGCCCCGTTGTGATCGTCATCCGCCAGGGCTGCCTTGGCCTGTTGGATGGCCTCATCGACCGGCGTCGGGCCGGCTTGGCCGGCGAGGCGGTCGACGAAGGCCTTGATCTGACTTTCCGGCTGGGCGCCGACGAAGCCGTCCACCGGCTTGCCCTTGACGAAGCCGAACACCGCCGGGATCGACTGAACGCGGAGCGCCTGGGCGATCTGTTGATTTTCGTCGATGTTGACCTTGACCAGTCGGACTTTGCCACGGGCCTCACGCACGACCTTTTCGATGGTCGGACCCAGGGTCTTGCAGGGTTGGCACCACGGCGCCCAGAAGTCGACCACCACCGGCACCTCGTTGGATGCTTGGATGACATCGGCCTCGAAGCTTTCGGTGGTGCTGTCCTTGATGACGTCGGCGTCGTCCGCCGCCGTGCCGATTAAATCTTCCATGAATTCGGGCCTGTCAGTGGGGTTTGATAGTCTAGCGCAACGCGCATGGCACAAAGATGGCGGTTTGGACCCTGGCTTGCAAGGGCCGGGCCCACACTAGGTTAACGTGGTGAAATCGAACAGCCTGGGCTCATGGCCGAACGAGGCGAGCAGGGCGAGCAGCCCCGGCGGCGTAATCGCCGTGGTCGCGTCGTTGCTCAGCGGGTGATAATTGAGCAGATCGAGGCTCATCATGGCGGCGTCGAGTACCACATTGACCCGCAAATCCGTATCATTGATCAGGGCCAGCGGTGTCACCGCACCGGGAATGACGCCCAGTACTTCGGCCAGCATCTCGGCCTTGCCGAAGGAAAACCGCGGTGCGCCCAGGGCCTTGGACAAGGCGTTGAGGTCGATCGGTTGTTCGTCCAGGGTGACGATCAGCCACAGCCGCTTCTTCTTGTCCTTGAGGAATAGGTTCTTGCAGTGGCCGCCAGGCAGGTGACTGCAATGGGCCTGGGCCTCCTCGACCGTGAACACCGGCGGATGCTCATGGGTCTCGGTTTCGATGCCGAGTTTCTGGAGGCGGGCGAACAGGTCGTCGCGGGTGGCGCCCATGGTGGTGTGCGTGCTATCTGGCATGGCCGGGTTATAGCCGGGCCGGGGCCGCTATCTCAAGGCCCGTGACGGGGAAGCTTGCATCACGGCGGGTCTTGGCTTAAATAACGCCAGTCGGTCGCCGCATGCTTATGGCTGCGGGCATGGCCGGCGCTTGGACGCGGGCGTAGCTCAGGGGTAGAGCACAACCTTGCCAAGGTTGGGGTCGTGGGTTCGAATCCCATCGCCCGCTCCAATTTTTCAATGACTTAGACGCGGTTGCTTTCGAGACGACGTTGCTGGGGCACCTATAGGGCACCCCTGGGATGCGCTTCGGAGCCCGTTTTGGCCTCCGGGGAAGCGATTTCGTGCCTATTTTGGCCTTTCCGGGGATTGGCGATTTCCGCCCTAACTACGCCGCGCGCTTGGGCGGGCATGACAATCTTGTGCCGGCGTTGGCACTGGCGGTGATTGAGAACGACGGGCCGGTGGTTAAATTCCGACCACGGAAACGGGTATGACCCGACCCGTACCCCCCTAGACCCACAGCAAGGGGCGCCCTTGTGGTATGCGCGAGTCCGGAAAAATTTGAAATTCTGGAAAATTGTATCGGTGGCCTAGGGTCGGTGTCCGGAGGGCGGTTTCGCGAGTCCTGGCGACTCCCACGCGGGTTTGAGTGGCCTAGCTAATGTCTGCTCCTGGGGGTAAAGCGGACATCACGGCTCGTGTCTCCCATGTCTGCTTCTAGCCCAGGCTGTGTGAAAACGTCAGAGAATCGACCGAAATGAGATTTAGGCCCATTCGTTGAATTTTCAATGTAAATGAAATCAATTACTTAGCTGTCCGGAATTGTTAGAAACTTATACATAATTCCCCGAAAAATAGAATTGATCGACGTTTTCACACAGCCTGAGCCAAGAGCAGACATTGGGCCATTGCGCGCAGACTGGCTACTTCAGCTTTCGCTAAGGATTGTCTCCAGCCGGATCAGTCCTTCCCATTCACCTTGCCAAGACTAACATAGCAACTGGTACATAAAATGGGGGCAGGTCAGCCTCGCAACAGCAATGATTGAAACTGACAAGATACGCGACGGCTACAACACCATCGCGGCTCGCTACGTTGATGAGCGCAGCCCCGAAAACAGCGTTCGTTTCCTCGAACAATTTGAGAACCGGCTCGATCCGGGAAGTCTCATTCTGGATTTGGGTTGTGGCGGCGGAGTCCCGGTGGACGGCTATCTTGTCGAGCGCGATCACAAAGTGATCGGTCTCGACATTTCCCCGGCGATGCTGGACCTCGCCCGGCGAAATGTACCGCGCGCGGAGTACAAACTCCGCGACATGGCGACTTTGAAGCGGGGTGAATATACGGTCGATGCGGAGGTTTCGTTCTTCTCCATCATTCACGTGGATCGACGCCTACATGGAGACCTTGTACGCATTGTTCGTTCATTCCTGCCAAAGGGCGGGCTGATGTTGATTACCATGGGGAACACTGATTGGGAGGGCGAGGAGGAATTCCTTGGCGTACAAATGGCTTGGAGCCACTTCGGCCGCTCGGCCAATCGCACGCTCATAGAGGAGGCCGGTTTTTCCATTCTGTTGGAAGACACGCACCCCGAAGGCTCTCCAGACGACGATGATGGGCATCCTATATTTCTGGCGACCGCCGTTTAGCAGCGTAGCGGACATTGTCCGCGGGAAGCTGCTATTACGTAATGTCTGCTGTGGGTCCAGACTGTGTGAAAACGTGAGGTCTGGTAGAATCCCGCCATGCTATTGGCGAGGGTTGGTGATGAAGCGTTTCATTGAGGGTGTCGATCGCAGTCAGGGCACGTTGTTTCCGGATCGACTGGAAGACTGGATC
>JAYGEF010000001.1:0-9152 GCA_046582535.1 Alphaproteobacteria bacterium | reverse complement strand
ACGGTGATGGTCTGGCCGGTCACGTAGGCGGCGCCGGCGCAAAGAAAGAGGATAACCTCGGCATAGTCTTCGGGATCCCCGGCGCGTTGCAGCGGCATGGTCTTCACATAGCCGTCGAGGAGATCTTCGTCGAAGCGGCACTCCCATTCCGAGTTGACGATGCCCGGCGCGATGGCGTTGACCCGGACATCGGGGGCCAGGCCGCGAGCCAGTTCACGGGTCAGGTTTATGAGCCCGGCCTTGGTGCAGGAATAAGCGGAGCTCGAGCCGCCGCCGCCATAGCCCGACGTCGACGCGGTATTGACCACCGCCCCCTTGGCGGCGCGCAGATAGGGCGCGGCCGCGTGGGTGCAGCGGAACGGGCCGACCAGATTGACTGACAACAGATGCGACCAGAACTCGTCGGTCTGGGCATCGAGGTCGCTGGGTGGGATCAGCGTCTTGGTGCCCGGCGTGCCGGCATTGTTGACCAGATAGTCGAGGCCGCCCATGGCCTCGGCGGCGGTGGTCACCATGGCGCGGGCATCGTCGCCGTCACCGACATCGCCAGGCGCCGCGATGACGTTGAGTCCCTCGCCCCTGAGCCGGGACACTTCCTCGTTGAGGCGCGGATTTCGCGCGATGTCGTTGATGGCGACGACGGCGCCGGAGCGCGCCAGTAATTCGGCGGTGGCAAGGCCAATTCCCGATGCGGCGCCGGTGACGATTGCCTTCTTTCCCTTCAGGTCCGCGGTCAACATGGCGGCAATTTCCTTCTAAAATACGCTGTGTAAATTCAGGACAACCTAGCTTCTAAGGCCGCCGTCCACGGTAATGGTCTGGCCGGTCACATAGGCGGCGCCGGCGCAGAGGAAGAGAATAACCTCGGCGTAGTCTTCCGGCTCACCGGCGCGCTGAAGCGGCATCCTCTCTAACGCGCTTTGCCGATGGTTCTGATCGAAACGGCATTCCCAGTCCGAATTGACCATGCCCGGCGCAATGGCGTTGACCCGCACGTCCGGGGCCAGGCCCCGGGCCAATTCACGAGTGAGGTTGATCAACCCGGCCTTGGTGCAGGCGTAGGGCGAGCTTGAACCGCCGCCGCCATAGCCTGAAATCGAAGCGGTGTTGACGATTGCGCCCTTGGCCGCCCGCAAGTAAGGCGCCGCCGCGTGGGCACAGCGAAACGGGCCAATCAGGTTGACCGACAACAGGCGTTGCCAGAATTCCTCGGTCTGGGCGTCTAGATCGCTGGGTGGGATCACCGACTTGGTGCCCGGCGTGCCGGCATTGTTGACCAGATAGTCGAGGCCGCCCATGGCCTCGGCGGCAGTGGTGACCATGGCGCGGGCATCATCGCCGTCGCCCACATCGCCCGGCGCGGCGATGACGTCGAGCCCCTCGCCGCTGAGTCGCGACACCTCCTCATTGAGTTTAGGATTTCGCGCGATGTCGTTGATGGAGACAGTTGCGCCGGAGCGCGCCAGCAATTCGGCAGTGGCGAGACCGATACCCGCCGCGGCGCCGGTAACAATCGCCTTCTTTCCCTTCAGATCCGCAGTCAACATGGCGGCAAATTCCTTCCAAGAACGATGTGAAATCCCGGGTGAGCCCGTTCGGGCGATCTTGCGGAAATCATGCCCACCACGCAAGATCAATCGCGGCAACCAAGGGAGGCTGTTATCGCCAATCGCTATTTTCCCGTCGAGGAATACGAAGATCGCTGGGCCCGAACCCATGCGCTGATGGAGCAACGCGGCATCGAGGCCGCCGTGGTCTGGGGCCGCGCCGGCGGGACCTATGATCGCTGCGCCGATCCGCTTTATCTGACCAATCATTATTCGTCGGCGTCGGGGCAGGAACTCGACAACCCGCTAAACAATGCCCGCGCCTTCTCGGCGGTGATCCTCAAACCCGGCGAGGTGCCCGAGCTGCACGTGGATGAACCCGACCCGCGGATGGATCTGATCGCCACGGACAGGGTGGCCTGGCACAGCGACCCTATTGCCGGCGTCGCCGCGGCCCTCAACCGGCGCGGCATAACCGGACCGGTCGCTCTGGTTGGCACGGACCTGTTGCCCATGAAGTACTGGCGTGAGCTGGAGGCCGCCACGCCGGACATTGACTGGCAACCGACGGACGACCTCATTCAGGCGGTGCGGCGGGTGAAAAGTCCGCGCGAGCACGACTGCCTGCGCGAGGGCGGTGAAATCGCCAGCCGCGCTCTGAACCGGTTGATGGAGGGTCTGGTCGGCGGCCGTACGGAAGCTGAAGCGGTGGGCGACGCGGTGAGCGAATTAATCCGGTCAGGCGCTACCTGCCAACTCATTCCCGTGGCCAGCGGCGAGTCGATCAGCCGCTGGTGCACTGACCCCTTCACCGGCTGCAGCACTGTCGCACCGAAGCCCGGTGACATGGTACGCGGCTGGCTCGATAGCATTATCTTTCAGGGCTATTGGCTCGATCCCGGACGTACGGCGGTCGCCGGTGGCAAGCCCAACAGGGCTCAAACAGAGCTCATGGAAAACTGCGCCCACATCGTTGGTCAGGTGATCGAACAGATACGCCCCGGCGCGAAGGTCGTCGATGTGGCCCGTTTCGGCGATCGCCTCAGCGCGGAATTAGGCGGCGCCGGGAGCCAGATGAACCAGCAATGGCCGCTCTACGGTCATGGCATCGGCATGTACTGGGAACATCCCTATATCGGCGTTGAAACGTGCGACCACAATGATCGTTTCGAAGCTGGCATGGCCCTGGGCGTCGAGGTGTTTCTCGCCGCCGAGGGGGTTGGGCTGGCCGCGTTCGAACAAAACCTCCTGCTCCATGACGACGGCACGGAGATCATTACCCATTCGCCCATGTTCTGGTGGTAGCTGGCAAAATACCGGCTATTCGCCCCGCGCCCTGGAAAGCGCCTCGCGCAGATCTTTGAGTCGGACCGGTTTAATCATAATAGTTACCGGGCCCAGATCATCGACCTGGCCAAGGATGAATTTGGCTTTGGTTACATCCATGACCCCCGTAACAATGAGGCGTCCGCTGAATCCATTCTCCGCAAGCCAAAAAGATAGCTCGATCACGCCCGAGCCAAGCGTAATAAGGTCAACGAACAGAGCGGTCGGCGCGAAGGCCTCGTATTGGGCCGTAAACGCACGCATGTCTGAAGCGGTTTCGACCTGGTATCCCAGATCGCTCGCGACACGTCGTACGTACTCGCAAAATCCCGGCCGCTCGTCAATGACGAGCAGTCGCTTATCCTTCATCGAACGGCGAACTTATTCCGTTGCTCGTTCGAACATTCCGAAGCCATTCTCAATACTCGGGGTTCATGCTCTATGATTCACTTCAAAGGATACTCGCATACAGAGAATTTTTTATTCTACACAAAAGAATAGCTGCGGCATAAATAACTACCTCATTGATGTTAAATTTTACTCTACTTAATTGTTTAATATTTCTTCATAAATTTTATTAATTCTCAAAATTGCGCGTATTATTTGTATAGTTCATGCTTATTTCAAAAAATGCAACGGTCGGCGAGGTTTTCGAATCGAGCGAATTCCAGGCAAAGCTAAATAATGCTATCTATGGACATGGCAATTTGACACTGATGATCGAGGGGAAACGACGATGACCGGCATACTGTTGCTGATAACGGTCACAACGCTTTACGCGGGGTACAATCTACTCATCAAGGTTTCCGCCGCCCATGTTCCGGAGACGGCGACCACAACCATTGCCGCAACCCTTTGCCTCCAGGTTGCCGCCCTCACCACCTCGCTGGTATTCCTCGCTATCGCCATGGCTCGCGGTGGCCTGGTCATGCAACTGAATTCAAGCGCCTACCTGTGGGCGGCCGTTGCCGGCCTCTGTATCGGCGGCGCCGAGATTACCTATTTTTATCTGTTTGGCGGTCTGGCCGGCGCCAAACCCATGGCGGCCAACGTGGTCATCCCGACCGTAGTATGCGGCACTATCGCCATAACCGTCGTCGTATCCTACTTCGCCTTCGGTGAGAAAATGGCGTCACTCCAGATGGTCGGGGTCGGCTGCATCATGGCTGGTATGGCGCTGCTATACCTGGGCAAGAGCACGACGACGGGGTGATTTCGAGCCTTGGTGAATGAGGCCTATTCATCGTCCTGACCAGTGTTTACAGTTCCTGGATTGGCGTTCGCACCCAGGCTCTGGGGGTTGATGTCCGATTCCCCGACGAGAATCACTCAAGGAATGTCCGATGCCTGATCCCAAGACCGGCGAACTTCGTGGAAACCGCAACCTCAAGCGCCTGCGCCGTATATCGCAAACCAAACAGGAAGAAGAGATCGCGCGCGGTCTGGAACTCGGGTTGGAAGCCGCCGACTCGATTAATGACCGCAGCATTTCCCTGTTCAGCCGCGGCCACCAGCCGGCGTTCGCGGGAATCAACACCTTCATGAAGATGCCCTACTGCGAAGACATCCGAAACGTCGGCGACTACGAAGTCGCCTTCGTCGGCGTGCCTTTCGATACCGGCACCACCTACCGCCCCGGCACCCGCTTCGGACCCCAAGCAGTGCGGCGCATTTCGGCGGTCTACGACGGCTACTCGGTGGATGGCGGGGTCGATCTTTTCGAGGAACTCGACATCTGTGACGCCGGTGACGTGTTCGTCATTCCCGGCAATATCGAGAAGTCGTTCGACCAGGTTTCCAAGGCGATCTCGCATATCTACACCTCGGGCGCCTTTCCGGTGATTTGCGGTGGCGATCACAGCCTCGGCTACCCCAATGTGCGCGGCATCGCGCCCCATATCGAAGGCAACGTGGGCATCATCCATTTCGATCGCCATATCGACATGCAGGACATGGATATGGACGAGCGCATGCACACCACGCCGTGGTTTTGGACCTCCAACGACCATGCAAGCGCCCATGAAGCCGCGGAACTCAGCGGCTCCCATCGCGCCCACAGCCACATGCACGATGTCGGGCTTAACAACTGCCCACCGAAGAACCTGGTGCAGATCGGCATTGGCGGCTGGTACGGCTCGCGGCCGGGCTCGGAAGTCGCCAACGAACGCGGCACCAGCGTGATCACCATGCGGGACTTCGAGGAACTGGGCGTGCGGAAAACCGCCGAGATGGCTCTTGAGATCGCCTGGAAAGGCGCCGAGGCGGTTTATCTATCGTTCGACATCGACAGTATCGATCCGGGGTTCGCGCCCGGCACCGGCACGCCCGAGCCCGGCGGCTTTACCCCGCGCGAGGCCCTGGAAATGGTTCGCCTGATTGCCCGTGAAGGCCTATGCGGCATGGAGGTGGTCGAGGTTTCGCCGCCCTATGACGTCAACGACAACACCTCCCAGCTCGCCTGCCGGGTGATGCTCGACGTTCTCGGCTCCATGGTGGTGGAAGGCAAGATCGGCCATCGCGACCAGGTTATGGCGCCAGAACAGGACTAGCTCACGATGACAGGGGTAGTTTTTCTCGGGCTGTTGCTTGGCATGCAGCACGCCCTTGAGGCGGACCACTTGGCGGCGGTCGCCAGTATCGTCAGCAACACCAGGAACCGATGGCACATCATCCGCCATGGCGCCGCCTGGGGCATGGGCCACATGGCTACCCTCAGCGTCTTTGCCGGCGCCGTGGTGTTGTCGCGAGGAGCGGTTGACCCTGGTGTCGCCGACGGTCTTGAGACGGTTGTCGGCGTCATGCTCATTGTGCTTGGCGGCAACGTCGTTTATCGGCTGATTCGCGAACGCATCCACATTCATGTCCATCGTCACGGCGACGACGATGTACATATTCACGCTCATTCCCATGCCGGCGAGGCGCAGCCTCATGGCTTGACCCCGCACGACCATGAACACCGCGCCGGGTTTCCCGTGCGTAGCCTGCTGGTCGGCGTCATGCACGGCCTTGCCGGCTCGGCGGTTCTCGTGGTCCTGACCGCCTCGGCCTTGGAGACACCGTTGCAAGGTGTCGGTTACGTGCTGTTGTTCGGGCTTGGCTCGGTAATCGGCATGGCCTTGCTGTCGGCGGTGATTTCCATCCCCCTCACCTTCACCGCTCGACATCTGACCTGGGCCCATTACGGTATTCGCGGTGTTGCGGGGACGGCGTCAATCGTTCTCGGCGCGGTGATCGCGCTGTAGCAAGGAGCAAGACGATGCAGAAGCTCGAGGTCTTTCAATCGGTCTGGGCCATGGAGCGGCGCGCCCTGGACGGTATGGAATGGTCATTGGCGGAGCAGGTTGAGATGCTCAAGGCGGCAGGCTACGACGGCATGGATCTGCTGACCGGCCGGCCCGATCAGTGCCGCGAGGCAGCGAAACTGCTCCAGGCCCAGGGCCTCGCCAACACCGGCTGCGCCTTTCCCAAATCTGTCGAAGGCCTTCAGGCCGACATCGACGTGGCCCTGGAGATCGGCGCCACACACCTGAATATTATTGGCCAGGTCTTCCCCTTCACCGTTGAAGAGGGTGCCGATGTTATCCGCGCTTGGCTTGATATGTGCGATGCCGCTGCCATGCCGGCCATGATCGAAACCCACCGTGATTGCATTACCACTGATTTCTACTACATGCTCCAACTCATGGAGGCGGTGCCCCATATGCCGGTCTGCGCCGATCTTTCCCATTATGTGGTTGGGCGTGAATTCGACTGGCCGATCAGCGATCTCAATAACGATCTCGTGGGCCGCATCCTCGATTGCGCCGTGGGCTTCCAAGGCCGGGTCGCCTCACGCGAGCAAATTCAGCTACAGATCAGTTTTCCCCATCACAAAGAATGGTTCGATTTGTTCCTCGGCTGGTGGGAACGAGGTTTTCGCGCATGGCGCGCCCGGGCGCCCGAGGGCGCCGCCCTCAATTTCCTCTGCGAACTCGGCCCCAAGGAGTACGCCATCACCGGTCCCGACGGCGAGGAACAGTCGGACCGCTGGGAAGAAGCGTTGGTCATCAAGGACCACGTGCGCGCCATTTGGGAGCGCCTCGACAGCGAGGACAGTTGAGCGCCAATCATCCGAAACTCAAAACAGTTCAAGAGCCAGTAGAACTAGGGGCGAACAAACACCCTCGAATTCGGGACAAATCCGGGACAATCAGCACGCGCCACTTCACGCCACTCTGCGCCAAACCCGCACAATCCCAGCCACTATACGGGGCCATCGAAAAATTCGATCTACCCATTCTCGTTCTCCCAAAAGTCCCGGGTTTCTGCGCGTTTGGACCCGATCTACCCGAAAGGAATGCCCCTGACGGTTCCCAACCGACATGTACTACATGCTTTAGCTCATGGACGCGGTACCGGAAATACCGGTCTGCTCCGACCTCTCACATTATGTGGTCGGACGCGAGCTCGACTGGCCGATCAGCGATTTCAATCACGAACTGATCGGCCGCATCCTCGACCGCTCGGTCGGCTTCTAGGGCCGTGTCGCCTCGCGAGAGCAGATCCAGCTACAGATCAGCTTCCCGCACCACAAGGAGTGGTTCGACCTGTTCCTCGGCTGGTGGGAACGGGGCTTTCGCTCGTGGCGCGCCCGGTCGTCCGAGGACGCCACCCTCAACTTCCTCTGCGAACTGTGGCCCAAGGAATACGCCATTACCGGCTCCGATGGCGCCGAGCAATCGGACCGCTGGGAAGAAGCCCTAGTCATCAAGGACCGGGTGCGCGCGATTTGGGACAGGCTGGAAAACGAAACTTAGTTCCGAAACGAACGGCGGACAAAAAAAGGCCGGCCCCAACCCGGGGCCGGCCCAATTTGTAAGCAGTATCGACGTCTAGCTGTCGAGCCAGATGTTGTCCCACTGCATCCACCCCGAGAAGCCGTCGGGATGAGGCACGAGATCCTTGACGCGGGCGCTGTTACCATCAATCCAGTTGCTGAACACCGGAATCAGGGTCGAACCCTCATTGTGAAGCATCCATTGGGCCTCACACAGGATTTCCTTGCGCTTGACGTCATCGGCCGTGCGATTGGCTTCCGATAGCAAGGCGTCGAAGTCTTCGCGCTTCCAGTGGCTCTCGTTCCATTTCGCGGTCGACGCATAGGTCACAGCCATGACCAACGCCGCTGTCGGCCTGCCGTACCACGACGAACCACACCACGGCGCCTTGAGCCACACATCGCTCCAGTAACCGTCGGTTGGCACCCGCTTGACCTTGACGTTGACACCGGCGTCGTTGGCCATCTCGGCAAGAATCAGGCTTGCGTTGAGGCCGCCGAAATTGGCGTCCGACGCAGTAAATTCGAACTCCGTATTCTGGTGTCCGGCCTTCTTGAGATGGAACATCGCCTTGTCCGGATCGAACTGCGGGATGGGGATTTCATCGCAGTGCATGGGATCATGCACCGGCACCGGATGGTCGCGGCCCGGCGAGGCCAAGCCATTGAACGCCAAGTCAGCGAACTTCTGGCGGTCGATCGAGCTCTTGATCGCCAGACGTACGTCGTTGTTGGAGAATGGCTCCAGGTCGGCCCGCATGGGATAGGTCGGATGCGCGGAACCGGCGATGGTCAGCAATTCTGCCTCCGGTGACTCTTTGAGCAAATCGATGAGGTTCGGATCGACGGAGGCAATAATATCGACTTCGCCCGCCAACAAGGCATTGACACGCGCGGTGGAGTCGGGAATGCCGAATATCTCGACTTCGTCAATGTAAGGCCGATCAGTGACGAAGTAGTTTTCGTTACGCACAAACATCGAGCCCATGCCCGGCTCAAAGGATTTAATTTTCCATGGCCCGGTGCCGGCAGGCGTGCCGGTGTAGTCGTCCTGACCTTCGGGCACTATCGCCACGTGATACTCATTGAGGGCATACATCAGATCGGCGTTGGGTTGGCTGAGCTTCAGCCTCACCGTGTTTTTGCCGTCCGTGTTGACCTCGGCGACATCCTTGATCAGCGGCTGAGCCGGAGAACCGGTATCCGGATTGAGAATGCGCTCGAGCGACCACTTGACGTCGGTGGAGGTCATGGTCTTGCCGTTGTGGAACTCGACACCCTGACGCAGATGAATGACCCATTCATCGACCGCGTCGTTGGCCTCCCACGAATCGGCCAACAGCGGTACCAGATTGCCCTCAAGGTCACGGTCCACGAATCGGTCGTAGACGAGAACGCCGCGAGCGATATCGACGCCGCTCGTCACCTTGGCCGGATCGATGGTGCCCGAGGGCCCAGAGCTT
>JAYGEF010000472.1:0-18308 GCA_046582535.1 Alphaproteobacteria bacterium | reverse complement strand
GTTGGGCTCGTGGCTGTACTGCTCGAAGAACATCCATTGCAGCACCTGAGCGCGGGCCAGGCGGTCATCGGGCAGCCAGGCCGTACGGTCGGCGAGGTAATAAAGAATGGCGCCGGATTCGGCTAGGTATGGGCCATCCTCCAGTTCGAGAGCGGGGATGCGGCCATTGGGATTGCGCGCAAGAAACGCCGGCGACCAGGTCTCGCCCTTGATGATGTAGCATTCGATCAACTGGAACGGAATATCGAGATAATGGAGTAGCAGGCGAACCTTGTAGCCGTTGCCGGAGTCCAGGTAGTCGTAGAGCCGTAACATCATGCCTCCTTGCCCGGGGTCTCCACGCCGGACGGCAGATGGCGCTCAAAGCGTAGCAGATCCGGCATGTCCGCCAACCATGGCGCCCGGCCGCCCCACAACAACTCGTAGGTCGGGCGTAGGGTGTGAGGATCGTCGAGCGATCCGAGATAGACGTCGAAACTGTCCGAATCGCTCCATTCCGAGAAGACCGGCGAGCCGCAATCGCGGCAGAAATGCCGCCGCCCCTCGGGCGATGACTGCAGATAGCCGGTCTCGCCCGCCTCGATGACCAAGCGATCACGCGGGAACACCGCGAATGTCAGAAACATGGTTCCGGTGTTGCGTCGGCAGGTCTCGCAATGACACAGGCCGACCCTGACGGGCGCGCCCTCGCCGCGAAATCGCACGGCGCCGCACATGCAGCCGCCGCTATGTATTTCCCCAGCCATGGCATCACCCTTCCTCGGTTGCTAGGATTACAGCCTAATCGAATGGCGCAACCCTCGCGCCCGAGTTTTTCCCTACCGCCGGATTAAGCGAGCTAATGCGAAGGAGCGAAGCGACGTGACCCAACCCAGCATCGGCATTCTCATGCTCAAGACACGGTTTCCCCGGGTTCCCGGCGACGTGGGTAATCCGGAAACCTGGCCGTTTCCGGTGCTGCGTCGGGTCATCGACGCGGCGACAATCGATCGGGTGGTCAATGCCGACCCGCCGGTTGATCTGTTACTCGAGCCGTTCATCGCCGGCGGCCACGCCCTGGTCGAGGCCGGCGCCGCGGCGATTACCACGACCTGCGGTTTCCTGGCGCTGTTCCAGGACGAATTGACACGGGCCCTGCCGGTGCCGGTGCTGGCGTCGAGCCTGCAGCAGGCTGCCCTGGTGCAACTGTCCCTGCCCCACGGCAAGCGCATCGGAATCATCTCGATTCATGGCGGCAACCTCAGCCCACGACATCTGGCGGCGGCCGGTGTGGCGCCTGATACCCCGGTGGTCGACACCGAACAGGGCCGGGAACTCAGCCGCATCATCCTCGCCGACCTGGAGGAGCTCGATATGGCCAAGGCCGAAGCCGATATTCTCGAAGCCGGCGATGCCTTGGCGGCCCAGGCGCCGGACCTCGGCGCGGTGGTACTGGAATGCGCCAATATGGCGCCCTATTCAAAGGCGCTCAGCTGGCACCTCGGGGTGCCGGTCTACGACATCGTGACCATGATTACCTGGTTCCAAGCCGGCTTCGCGCCGCGAGTCTGGGTCCACCCTTAAGCACGCCACGATCACGCAGGCTTGTATTGCCCGTGTTCCGCCAAAGGCTCAGATTGGAAGGACATCGTCAGAGGTTTGCTTTAATACATCATGAAAACAATTTACTCCGTTGTTTTAGATCTAATTATTGTGCTTTCAATTAGTGTTAATTCGCCTGCATTCTCGGCCGGCGAAGCGTGGCAGAGCGAGTGGCCGACCACGGATTTCGAAACCACCTCGGTTGATTTCGGCGATATCTTTTCGGGCGGCCCGCCCAAGGAGGGCATCCCGTCCATCGACGACCCCAGCTTCGTGCCGGTCGGCGAGGCCGATCTGCCTGACCGCGAACCGGTCATTGGCTTCGCCGTGGGCGACGACATTCGCGCCTACCCCCTGCGCATTCTCATGTGGCACGAAATCGTCAACGACGTGGTCGGCGGCGTGCCGGTGGCGGTGACATTCTGCCCTCTGTGCAACGCCGCCATGGTGTTCGACCGCCGTGTCAATGGCCAGGTGCTGGAGTTCGGCACCACGGGAAAGCTGCGCTATTCGGATCTGGTGATGTACGACCGCCAGACCGAAAGCTGGTGGCAGCAGTTTCTCGGCGAGGCCATCGTCGGCGTCATGACCGGCACCAGGCTGAAACACCTGCCGGCACGCCTTGAATCCTTCGCCAAATTCCGCGAACGCGCGCCCAACGGCCAGGTTCTATCCCCGGGGTTCTCGTTCCTGCGCAGCTACGGGAACAACCCCTACGAGGGCTACGACAGCCTGAGTATACCGTGGCTCTACCGCGGCGACATGCCCGGTAACATCCCGCCCCTGGCCCGCGTCGTCACCGTTGACGGCGAGGCCTGGAGCCTGACCCTGCTGCGTGACAGGGGCACCATTATCAAGGGCGACATGGTGATGTCCTGGACGGCCGGCCAGGCCTCGGCCCTCGACACCGCGACCATCGCCAAGGGCGCCGATGTGGGCAATGTGGTGGTGCAGCGCAAACTGGCCGACGGATCCCTGGTGGACATCGCCTATGGCGTCGACTTCGCCTTCGCCTTTCACGCCTTCAATCCGGAAACGCCGATCCACACCGACATGCCGTGAACCGTGGTGTCCTACTGCATCATCATGCCGATGATGGCCTGCAGTTTCATCATGATGCCATCGATATCGATGATGTCGGCAACCGGCTGTTGCGACAATTTGACGACGCCGGCCAGGTCGGTGTCGGCGAACATCTCGGCCTGGCTGAGCAAACCGTCGTTGTCGTAATCATAACTTTCCAACACAGGCTTGGCGCCGATCGGTGCAATCAGAATAGCGATCACATGGATGCCGATCTTGGTTTCCGGATCGACCGACCCGCCGTTGGCCTTGGCCTGTTCCGCGGTGCTCCACTTGGTAAACAGCCGCATTCCCCGGGCAATCTCCGACAGGGACATAAGCCCGTCACCGCTGACATCCATGAACGACCAGAAATAGTCGATGCAATCGGCCACCGCGTCCGCCGTCGGGGTCGGTGTTGAGCCATCGCCGCCGGCCTCGACCGAGGCATATACGCCACCGCAGCGCGCCCAGGATTCCCGAACTGCCGCGACGAGCAACGCGACATCGGAGTCGAAGAGGAATTCCTCCAGCGCCGCTTCGCTGGTGTCAGGCACGCCGGCCGCCTCACCCGAGGCATCATCGATGTCTTCCGCGACACAGCGAAACAGCACCTCAAAGAACGGATCATCCTGGTTCGTGCCACCGCCAGTCTCTGTCCAGCTCGTCTTAAGGCTGTCGGAAAAGAACAGCAGCCCACGATCGTCGAACGCGAAATTGGTCTCCGATGTCCAGGTGCCCGAGCGATAGCCATAGACTTCAAGCAGAGTGTCGCCCTTGATCTCGTATATGCCGTAATCGAACTCCGGATCCATGACCGCGTCGCCGGCATCATCGATTTCAGTCAGCCAGATGCGCCCGTCATCGGTATATTCCACATAGCCCGTGCCGCAGCCCTGGACCCAGCCCCAGCGGCCGGCCAGGGTATCCACGTCGGAATGGGTCGCGACCTGGAGCGGCGACACACTGTCGGTGGCGCCGGCCGGGCATCGCGTCCAGCTTTCCTCGAAACCATCGATCGGCCTGACCTCGTTGCTCCGGTTATCGACCCAAATAATATCGATGAAGGTCACATCCAACCGGTTCGGGCTGGAAAAGGAAATTTGTTCCTTGGTCTGAATGCGGACGCTGCCGTCGAGCTTTTCCTCGCTGCTGAATAACAGGTCGCCGTCGAGCCGATAGGTGCCATTGCCCCACACCAGGTCATTGATCCAGGTGCCATGATCGCGGCGGTAGACCTGATGGAAGCGGCCATCAGCGGTGTATTCGAGATATCCGCTGCGGCACCCGTCGTCGAACAGATCCCAGGTGCCGATCAGCTGGCCCTGCTGGGCCAGCGCCGGCGACGCGGCGAAAAGAACGAGGCCGGCAAGGGCCATGACCATACGCATGTGCGGTCTCCTGCATCGCTGACGCCGAAAGCGTCGGCTGGAACGGCTTTATACGATATTTCGCTAATCTAGACTAAATGCTATGTCGCCGGGACATGGCAATTATTGAAAAGTCACTTGTCATACCTGATTAGACGGGCTACTTCGCGCGTAACACAATTCACCAAAATTCCGGGGAATAAATCATGGACAAACCCTATCTGCTGTTTCTCGGCGACGCCCGCGACCAGCTTGCCGCCAAGGGCTCGCGCGGCGTTTTCGACTGGCGCCCGGACGACTGTCTTGGGCAAATCAGGCTCGCCGGCTGCAAGGCCGATCTTGGCATCGCCGACATGACCATCGCCGAGGCCGCCGGCGCCGGCGCCAAGACCATGATCGTCGGGGTCGCCAACGCCGGCGGCTTCATTCCGGATAATTGGATCGATACAGTCACCGCGGCGCTGGACGCCGGCATGGACGTGGCCGCCGGCATGCATACCCGCCTCGCCGACATAGAAGCCATCGCCAAAGCCGCGACACGCAACGGCCGCCAATTATTCGACGTCCGCCATCCGACCCGGGATTTCGCCGTTGGCAAGGGCACAAAACGCAGCGGCAAGCGCCTGCTGGCGGTCGGCACCGATTGCTCCTGCGGCAAGATGTACACCACCCTCGCCATCGAGCGCGAAATGAAGGCCCAGGGCCTCAACGCCGATTTCCGGGCCACCGGGCAAAGCGGCATTTTCATCGCCGGCGAGGGCATCGCCGTCGATGCCGTGGTCGCCGACTTCATTTCCGGCTGCATCGAGTGGCTGACACCTGACAACGACGACGATCACTGGGACATTATCGAAGGCCAGGGTTCGCTGTTCCACCCGTCCTTTGCCGGCGTCAGCATTGGCTTGATTCACGGCGCCCAGCCCGACGCCCTGGTGCTGTGCCATGAGCCCACGCGCAAGACCATGCGAGGGCTACCCGACCGCGGCCTGCCCGGTTTCGCCGAATGCATGGAAGCCAATCTCAACGCCGCCCGGCTGACCAATCCGAACGTCCGCTTCGTCGGCGCCAGCGTCGATACCTCGCGGCTTGCGGCCGACGCGCGCGACCCCTTCCTCGCCACCATGGAGAGCGAGATCGACCTGCCCTGTGTCGATCCTTTGATCAACGGCGTCGCGCGCATCATCGACAACCTGGCATGAACGCCGATAAAACTGGGCGGCGCCTCACGGTCAGCGCCGAGACCTGGCCCATCGCCGGCACCTTCCGGATTTCCCGGGGCGCCCGCACCGAGACCCAGGTGGTCGCGGTCGAGATTGCCGAAGGCCATGCGGTGGGCCGCGCCGAGTGCGTGCCCTACCCGCGCTACGGCGAATCCATCGCCGAGACGGTGGCGCAGCTCACTGCCCTGGAAGGCGCTATTTCCGATGGTCTCGACCGCCAGGCGTTGCAGACCACCCTGCCCGCCGGCGCCCTGCGCAACGCCCTCGACTGCGCCTTGTGGGACCTCGACGCCAAGCGCGCCGGCACCACGGTGTGGCAACTGGCCGGCCTGGCCGAGCCCAAGCCCCTGACGACCGCCTACACCCTTAGCCTCGATACCCTCGATGCCATGGGCGCGGCGGCGGCGGCTAATTCCCATCGCCCCTTGCTCAAGGTCAAACTCGACGGCGACGAGGTGGTCGAGCGCATCCGGGCAATCCACCAGAATGCACCTCAATCGAGCATCATCGTTGACGCCAACGAGGCCTGGACGCCCGCGCTGCTGGCCGAGGTCGCGCCCCGGCTTGGCGAACTGGGTGTTGAAATGATCGAACAGCCACTCCACGCCGACGATGACAGCGCCCTTGACGGCATGGCCCGCCCGGTGCCGCTGTGTGCCGATGAGTCGTGCCACGACAGCGCCACGGTTGCCGGCCTGGTGGGACGCTACGACCTGGTCAATATCAAGCTGGAGAAGACCGGTGGCCTGACCGAGGCGCTCAAGCTCGCCGATACCGCCGAGGCGGCGGGGTTCGGCATCATGGTCGGCTGCATGATCGGCACCTCGCTGAGCATGGCGCCGGCGACTCTGGTCGCCAGCCGCGCCCGGTTCGTCGATCTCGACGGGCCACTGCTCCTGGCGCGAGACCGCGATCCGGGCATTACCTTCGAGGGCAGCATCATGGCACCGCCGCCCGCCGCCCTGTGGGGATGACCAAAAATCCGCTATAGTCGGGACGAAACCATGACGGATGGGGAGCGAGATATTTCATGGCGGTGAGATTTCGGGCACGTACGGCGGCGCTGTTGATCGCCCTGTTGGTTTTGTTTGGCGCTAACGCCCGGGCCGGCGTCAACGACCGCGGCTTCTATATCGGCATTCGCGCTCTACCGGCGGTCTCCGACGCGGCCGACGAAGCCATTGCCGGCGGCCCCGGCGGCACCTTCAAGCAGAACGGCGATGATCCCGAATTGACCATCGGCGCCGGCATCATGATCGGCTACCACTGGCGCCGCCAGGACCTGCCCATGCGTATCGAGATCGAATACGCCCACCGCCTGCAGCTCGACTACGACGCCGAGAACAGCGGCCCGCCCCGGGTCGGCTATAAAGGTGACGTGGTCAGCGACAGCCTGATGTTCAGTACCTATCTCGATTTTGCCACCGATACCCCGTGGCGCCCCTACGTGGGGGTTGGCATTGGTTGGGCGCAAAACGAAACCAACGTGCTGCGCACCGATCTGGTATCCGGCATCCCCTCGACCCGTAGCGAGACGACAAACAATTTCGCCTACAGCCTGCAGACCGGCGTTCGGGTGGCGATTTCGGACGCCTGGGTCGGCGAGCTGGGCTACCGTTTCATGGACATGGGCGACATCGAATCAGGCACCTTTGCCACCGGCGATACCATCACCGCCGATCACTACTCCCACGATATCGTCTTCGGCCTCGCCTACATGTTCTGAGAGCAGCCATGGCAAAATCTAAATCCAAGCGACGGCAAAAAAAGGCCGAACCCGAACAGGTCCCGACATTTGCCCACTGGCGTCTGGTCGGCGCCGCCGGCTTCGTCGCACTGGCCGCCGCCAGCGGCTGGTGGTGGCAAGGCCAGAGCGAACAGCAAAACGCCTTCGAGGATCAGGCCCGACGCGGCCGGGCGGCGCTGGATCAGGTCGTACTCCACGCCAACGAGGGGCGCGGTCACCTGGGCCTTGGCAAAAGCGTGCGCTATGAAAGCAATCCGCCGACCTCGGGCATCCATAATTCCAATTGGATCGACCCGGGCGTCTACACGCGGGTTCAGGCGCGCGAGAAGCTGGTCCACTCCCTTGAGCATGGCATGGTCGTAATCTACTACGACAAGCCGACGGTCCCGGTGGCGGAGGCCCTGGACCATTGGGCCGGCCAGTTCGGCGCCCCCTGGAGCGGCGTGGTCGTGGCGCCCAAGCCGGGCCTTGGCGAAACCATTATCCTCGCCGCCTGGCGCCGGACCCTGACCCTCGACCCGTTCGACGGTGACGCGGGAGCAGCCTTCATCGACGCCTATCGCGGCCGCGGCCCCGAGCATCCGGTGCGCTAAACCATGGGTTTCTACAGCCGCTTCATCCTGCCCACCATCATCGACAAGGTGATGGACGACAAACAGGCCGCCGAGTTCCGCGCCCGCATGGTTCCCGAGGCAGAGGGCCGGGTGCTGGAGATCGGCATGGGGTCGGGCCACAACCTGCCGTTCTACGGCGACGGCGTGACCTCGGTGGTCGGTCTGGAGCCGTCGGCCGAACTGATGGCCATGGCCCGCAAGCGCGCCGCCGACAAGTCGCTGGACATTGAATTTGTTGGCGAATCGGCCGAGGCCATGCCGTTCGAGAACGCCAGCTTCGATACGGTGCTGACCACCTGGACCTTGTGCTCAATTGGCGATGCGAGCGCCGCCCTGGCGGAAATGCGCCGCGTGCTGAAACCCACCGGCCGCCTGATCTTCGTAGAACACGGCCTGGCGCCAACATCGGGCGTGGTCGCCTGGCAGAATTTCATCAACCCGATCTGGCGGCCCCTGGCCGGCGGCTGCAACCTGAACCGCCCCATCGACCGCATGATCAGCGGCGCCGGCTTCACCATCGACGGCCTCGAGACCACCTATATGAAAGGCCCGAAGCCCCTGAGCTACACCTATCTGGGCCGGGCTAGAATAGCGTAGGGATCGGCCTATTCCAGGGCGAGACGCTCGAAGTACCAGTCGACGAGATAACCGCACCAGTCTTCCATGGGGGCATAGGGGCCTGGTACGTAGTAGCGCGAGTTCACGCCCTTCTGGTTGTTCTCGATAATCGTCTTATCGGCGACGGTGGTGACGTCCCACAGCCACTTCATGCGGTCGACGTCGTAGTCCTTGCCTTCTTCGGCATCGTCGCGCACCAACCAGATGATCTCGCATTCGGTCAACCGCACGCCCAACGGCGTGAAGCGATAGACCACCCCATGGTCGCTGTAGAACAGGAAATAGCTGAACATGCCGAGCTGAAGGTCCGACGCGCCGCCGTCGAAGCTCTTAAGGTCGCCCATGAGCGGTGCGACCGGCTGGCCATCCTCGCTGCCCGTGAGGTAACCCTTGTACAGCGGATAGCGATCATAGCCGTAGGCAAAACCGGCGCTGTCCTTGAGCCAGCCCTGGCAACTTACATCTTCGACCGACACGCCGGCGGCCTCGGATTTCGGGCGCATTTGGTCCATCAGCTTGCTCGTGCGCGCCCAGGGTTTTTCGATACTGTGGGACTGGGCGAACTCGGGATGGGCCGGCGCGCAGTGGTAGCATTCTCGGTAGTTCTCAATCGCCAGCTTCCAATTGCTTTCGATGCGATAGGATTCCCGGTAGGCGATTTTGGTGCGCTCGAGCTGGAACGGCGCTAACAGGTCGTCGAGTTCACGATGGGCGTCATCGAGGGAGGCCGGCTCATCGGCGAAGTTGATCAGGATCATGCCGTGGAAATCGTGGCAGTGGATTTGCTTCAGCCCATGGCTCGACTTGTCGAACGCCTTGGGCATTTGACGCGCCGCCGCCAGGCTGCCGTCGAGATCGTAGGTCCAGCCGTGATAGGGGCAGGCGAACCAGCGCGTATTGCCGCTCGCCTCGTAGCAGACCCGCGAGCCGCGATGACGGCAGACATTGACCAGGGCGCGGATATCGCCATCCTCGCCGCGCACGATGATAATCGACTCACCGGCGATCTCGAACACGAAATAGTCGCCGGTCTCGGCGATCTGGCTGGCTTGGCCGACGTAGAACCACTCGCGCATAAATACCCGCTCGACGTCTTGGGTGTAGACGTCCGGGTCGGCGTAAAACGCCTGATTGAGCGCATGGCCCGCCGGCTGCTCGGCGAGCAGCTTGGAAATAAAGCCATTGGATTTTGTCGCGTTCACGGCACTGGTCATGATCTTCTCCACGTGGGCCAGACAGCACGAAAGATACCTTTCGGAAGCACTGACTTTCCCGGCACAACAGTTACATCTCAAGGGGATCACCCGTCCGCATCCCTGGGCGCCGCCCCGGGGCGAACGTGATCACTGGCGCTATTCTACCAGCGCCGAATTTGCCGGGCAAGCGCTGCCGTTGCCGTGATAGAATCTGATTTATGAATTATCAGACCATCACGGTGACGCCTGCCGCCGGTGCCCTGGGCGCCGAGGTGTCGGGGATCGATCTGTCCCAACCGCTCAGCGATTCAGTATTCGAAAAAATTCACCGCGCCTTCACCGATCACATGGTGCTGATGTTTCGCGACCAAACCCTGACGCCGGCGCAGCAGCTTGCCTTCAGCGCCCGCTTCGGGCCGGTCTGCCAGGTACCCTATGTGGAGCCCCTGGCGGACCATCCCGACATCATCGCCGTGCTTAAGGAAGCCGACGAGCAGAAGATTTCCACCTTCGGCGGCACCTGGCATACGGATTTCAGTTTCCTGGCGGAACCGCCGGCGGGGTCCATGCTATACGCTCTTGAAGTTCCTAAGACCGGCGGCGACACCATCTGGGCCAATATGGCCGCCGCCTACGAGGCGTTGTCGGATGGCCTCAAGGCGACCCTCGATGGGATGGTCGCCATCCATACCGGGGCGCCCCACGGCACCAAATACGCGCCACCGCCGGATATGGCTGTATCGCGCTCGATCAAAATGCAAAGAGGCGATCCGGCAGCCGATGGCGAAACCGAGCACCCGGTGGTGCGGGTCCATCCGGTATCGCGCCGTAAAGGCCTGTTCATCAATCCCGTCTACGTGGCTCGCTTCAAGGGCATGACCGAGGCCGAGAGCAAACCCCTGCTGGATTACCTCTGCGGCCACGCGGTGCGGCCCGAATTCACCTGCCGCTTTTCGTGGCGGCCAGGCTCGATGGCCATGTGGGACAACCGCTGCACCCAGCACCTGGCGGTCAACGACTACGACGGCCAGCGCCGCCTGCTCCACCGCATCACCATCGCCGGCGAGCGGCCGGTCGGGCCGGACCCGATAGACCGGTAACCGCTGGGAGCTATCTAATTGCTACGATGAAATTTTTCTTTTCATTGGTCTCAAGGTCGTACTGTGATCGGGCGCTGTAGTTGACGTGCTTGCCGTAGGTATGAAGTGAGAGCGTGACGCCGCCGGTGTCATTATGAACCGAATGAATACCGCCTTGCTTCATGCACACTAAATCGCCCGCGTCGGCACTGAACTCTTTCTTGACTTCCAACTCCGCGTAGTCCGGCCGGCTTCGGTCATCGAGCCGACGATAGCGAACGTTGCGCTCGACCCCTTCGACGCCCGCGACAATCCCCCAGGTTCCGTGGTCGTGGGGCGGCGTTCCACGACCGGGAAGCCAGGAGACGGCAAATACCGCCAAGCTGTGGTCAGGTTCTTCGTGGAGAACGTGGACCCCGAAACCCTGTTCGGGGTCGGCCATGTAATGCTCTTGGTCGAGCCAGCTCTTATCGACCGCCAACCGCCTGGCGAGCGGTGCAATCTGGCCGATGATTTCATCCTCGCTATAGGCTTGCCGCGATATCCGTTGTAGATCCTCGACATAGCGGTCCAAGGTATAGGGCTCGGATGTGGTCATCGCGTCTGCCTCCGGTTACTCGAACGAACGATTGGACCACGGCGTGGACAGCGCCGTGCGGCTGAACGCTCAGTGGGCGGCCACGCGGTGGAGCATGCCGCGTTTTTCGAAGAACCGCTGGTGGTCCTCCTCGGCGCGGTAGAACGGTGCGGCCGGCACGATCTCCGTAACGATGGCATCGCGGAAAGCGCCGGAGGCGTCGAGGCGCTCCAGGGAGGCGCGGGCCTGGGCTTCCTGGTCGGCATCGTAGAAGAAGATGGCCGAGCGGTATTGCGAGCCGATGTCCGGGCCCTGACGATGGTGGGTGGTTGGATCGTGCATGATCCAGAAGGCTTCGAGCAACCCCTCGTATGACACCACGTCCGGGTCATACTCGACCTCGACCGCCTCCGCATGGCCGGTCTGGCCGGTGCAGATATCGCCATAGGTCGGGTTGACCGTGGTCCCGCCGGTGTAGCCCACCGGCGCATCAATAACCCCGGTCACGGCCCGAAATTTGACTTCCGGGGCCCAGAAACACCCCGCCGCGAACGTTGCCTTGGCCATTTTGGTCCTCGTTTGTTGTGTGCCCTCTATAGCTAGTGCGCCGGGCCGCCTCAAACCACCGTCAGGGTGCGCGGCAGGGTCGACATCACCTCAAGGCCGTTCTCGGTGACCTCGAAGGTTTCGATGTAGGCGGCACCGCTGCCGCCGGGCCAGTCTTTCCAGACGTCGAACTGATTCTCGTAATTGAAGAACATGCCGGGCTCCAGGGCACGGTCCTCCATGCCAAAACGAGTGGCAAGCCAGTGGTTGTTGCACCAGTCCGGCGGCAGGGCGACGCCTTGGCAGTAGCCACCAGCCCACCACACATATTCGCGAATGCCCACGTCGTCGAGGTAGGCCTGACCGATTTCGTCGACCCGGCTCAGGGGATCGCCGAGTTTGGCCCCGGCGACCATGGCGTCGATACAGCCGGCCGCCTTGGTCATCAGGTCGGTCCAGCGCTCGTCGGGCTCGCCGATGGAGAAGGTGCGGTTGACGTTGACGTGATAGCGGTCGAGGACGCCGCAGAAATCGACAAACACGATATCGCCCTGCTTGAAAGCACGGTTCTGGGCCGGGCTGTGATGGGTGCCGGCGCGCGGGCCGCCGCCGATCATCGAACGAATGCCGGGATAGCCGCCGCCGGCCCCCATCATACTCCCCATGATGACACCCTCGAGCTGGGTTTCCGTGAGACCCGGCCGGATCGCATCGCGGGCCGCCGCCATGGCCTCGTCGCCAATCGCCGAGGCCTTTCTCATGTGGGCGATTTCGAGCGGCGACTTGACCAGCCGGATCTCATCGAGCATGCGCCAGGCGTCGGTGATCGAGGCGCCGCCGGCCTCGAGCTTGCCGACCAAGTCGTCCATGACCGCGACCGAAGGCGCATAACCTCGCCGCTCAAATCCGATGCGCGCCCCACCGAGACCACGCCGGGTAATCTCATCGACGATGATCTGGATGGCTTCGCTGACCTCGCCCGAGACCGCGGCGGCATCGAGCCAGACGCATTCATCGATCGACAGGGTGGTCGAGACGATGGTGGTGTGGGCAACGCTGTCGAAGAACGTCGCCTCGCCGGTATCGGCGCGCAGCAGTACGCCGGTGAGATTTTCCAGGTGATACCAGATCCTGTCGTAGCCGGTGAGCCAGGTGATGTTGGCCGGCGTGGTGATGTAGATGGCGTCGAGACCGGCGGCCTGAAGCGCCTGGGCCACCTTGGCGCGGCGCTCGGCATATTCCGCGAGAGGGAAGGCTTGGGGCCAGTCGACTTGGTCTTTGAGATAGGTTTGCATGATCTGAATTCCCTCTGTTCACGTGTTTCGATTAATTGAGCGGCCCGCCGTACACGGTGATGCGATGCATCAGGCGGCGTTGGCCATGATAGTCGTTGAGCGCCAGATGCCAGGTCGCCCGGTTATCCCAAAACGCCACCGAGCCCTGCCGCCACTGAAACCGGCAGGTGAATCCCGGGCGGGCGGCGTGCTTGTAGAGATAATCCAACAACGGCGCCGATTCCTCGGCCGTCCAGCCGTCGAAGCGGACCGTGAATCCGGGGTTCACATAGAGCGCCTTCCGTCCGGTCTCGGGATGGTGAATGATCACCGGGTGGAGCGCGTCTTGCGTCGCCAGATCCGGGTTGCCGACCCGGGCGCCAATATCGCTGTCGTCCGACTTCGCCTCCTCGCCGAACGCGTGGCGGCTGGAATGCCAGGCATCGAGGCTCTCGAGCATCGCCTTGAGGCCGTCGGACAGGGCGTCAAAAGCCATGTACATACTGGAAAACAACGTGTCGCCACCAATCTCCGGCACCTCAAGGCCATAGAGGATCGAGCCCATGGCCGGGGCCGTGTCGTAGGAATGGTCGGTGTGCCAATCGCCGCCGATGTTGTCCATCTGGTCCGCCTCCTTGCGCACTTCGGCGATCATCGGATAGCCGTCCACGGCAGCAAAGAAACGGTTGATGTTGATCGGCCCCCAGCGCTCGGCGAAAGCCATATGTTGCTCCAGGGTCATGCGCTGATCGCGGAAGAAGATGACGCCGTACTGCTGGTAAGCGCGGCGAATTTCGTCGAACCGCGCCTCGTCCGGCCCCAAAGCGAGATCGACGCCGTCGATTTCGACGCCCAGCGCCGCCGCCACCGACCGTACCGCGATCGTCTTGTAGGTCTCGGTCATGAATCGCCCCTTCATTTCGGCACTCAGGCTACCAATAATTTTGCTTGCGAGCGAGTCGGTGCGCTACTCGCCATCCCAGGGTTCGTAGGCGGCGGGAAAGACCTCCAGGATTGGCTCACTTTCCGGCCAGTAATCGGCGAAACGATCCCAGGCCCGGTCGGTGGACTGGCGTACATCGTTGAGCAGAGCCGCCTCGTCCCAATCGGCCAGGCGGCCGTCCTCGACAAGCACCCGGCCCTGAACCATGACGTGCTTGACCACTTCGCCGTCGCAGCACTGGATCAGGGTCTTGATGGGGTCGAGGAACGGCCCGGTACGCAGGCGGCCAAAGTCACAAATCACCACGTCGGCCTGGGCCCCGGCGGCGAGGCGGCCGAGATCAGGGCGGTTGAGGGCGCGCGCCGCCGACAGGGTAACCGCATTAAAGATATCGCGGGTCGAGGCGTGTTCCTGATTGTGGTCGGCGACCTTGCCCATGAGGGCGACGAACTTGAGCTCGCCCAAAATATCCTGAGGATAGCTGTCGGTGCCGATGGAGATATTGACCCCAGCGTCGTGATAGCGCTGGAAGGATTCGAGGAACAGGCCACGGCGGGCGAAGACCAGCGGACAGTGGGCCACAGTGGCGCCGGTCTCGGCAAGCTTGGCCAGGTCGTCGCCGTAGGGAAAGGCGATCTGGCTGTGGCCGGCGGTGTAGAGGGTGTGGCCGAGTACGACTTCGGGGCCGAGAAAACCCAGATCGTAAAGCATGGAAACCGGCGTGCGGCCGGTCTCGCGGATGGAATCCTGGACCTCGACCATGGACTCGGCGCAATGGGTGGTGATGCCGACGCCGAGTTCCTTGGCCGCCTCCTTGGTGCGGCGCAGCAGGTCGTGCATGGCGGTGTGATATTCCAGCGGCACCAGGATGCCGCGGATACGGCCATTGAACGCGCCGTCGTAGTTCTTGATGTATTCGACCGCCTTCTCGAGGCCGCGCAGGCCGGCCTCCTCGTCCCACTGCATGCGGTGGCGGCCGCCCTGATCGAAGTAGTGGTGGGCCGAAGCATATCCCGGCGACGTGTAGAGCCGGATGCCAAGCTCGCCGGCGGCCTCGGCCATGGGTCCCATGCCATCGTCCATGGAGCCGCCGCCGAGTTCGGCGCCCATATCGACCACGGTGGTGGCACCGCACTTGAGGATCGAGGCGAGACTGAAGCGAATGCCGGCCTCGGGATTCTCGTAGTCGTGAATGGTCGGGCCGTTGGCCTCCTTGGTGGTGCAATAATTGAGAAAACCCGAGCGGAACAGGTCGCGGCGGCCACCGTCGAACACCATGCGGTCGCCGGCGTGGGCGCCCACGTGACTATGGGTATTGATGAGGCCGGGCATGACGAGATCCTGGCGAGCATCGATTTCGCGGCCGGCCTCGCCCTGCCAGTCCTTGCCCACGTATTCGATCACGTCGCCGCGAACCACGACCACGCCGTCCTTGATAATGCGGTGGTTCTCGCCGTCGAAACCGACAATCCAGCCGCCCCGGATTACCGTCACCTTACGCGCCGACATCATCCTGTCTCCCTGGCAAAGCATTCATGGGGATTACGAGTGCACCCAAACTCATCGTCGTGCAAGCGCATGTGGCGCCTGGCGCGGCGCATATTGCCTAAGAGGCCAAATCCGGTCACCATGGGTAGTGCCTGGGGGCCATAGCGGAGGGTTTGAGACATGCTGTTTCGTCAACTTTTTGATCCACAGTCCGCGACCTACACCTATCTGTTGGCCGACATGGAGACGCGCGAGGCGGTACTCATTGATCCGGTCTACGAGCAAGTCCGGCGCGATGGGGCGTTGATCGCGGAGTTCGACCTCAAGTTGCTCTACACCCTGGAAACCCACGTTCACGCCGACCACGTGACCGGCGCCTGGATGATGCGCCATCGGGTCGGTAGCGAGATTGCCCTGTCGCAACATGGCGGCGCGGAAGGGGCTGATCAATTGTTAGGCCACGGCGACAAAATCAACTTCGGTAGCCGATATCTGACCGTGCGCTCGACCCCCGGTCATACGGCGGGCTGCGTCACCTTCGTGCTCGATACCGAGGACATGGCCTTCACCGGTGATTGCCTGCTGATCCGCGGTTGTGGGCGGACCGACTTTCAAGGCGGTGACGCCGGCCAGATGTATCGTGCCATTCATACCCAGATATTCACCCTGCCCGGCCATTGCCAGATCTATCCCGGCCATGACTACCGGGGACTGATGGTCACCAGCGTCGATGAGGAAAAGAAGTTCAATCCGCGCCTCGGCGGCCAACTCAGTGAAAGCGATTTCGTCGGTTACATGGATAATCTGGGCCTGGCCCATCCCAAGCAAATGGATGTGGCGGTGCCGGCCAACCTGAAATGCGGCCGGCCCGACGGCGATCAGGTTCCCAAGGACGAGCCGACCTGGGCGCCGCTGACCTTCACCTTCGCCGGTATCTGGGAAATGCAGCCCCAATGGCTTGAGGAGAACTTAGGCGGGGCGCAAATCCTCGACGTCCGCGAGACGGAAGAGTTCGACGGCCCTCTGGGCCGCATTCCCGGCGCTGTGCTCATTCCACTAGGCAGTCTTGCGGCGCGCACCAGCGAGCTGACCCAGGACCGGCCGATTGTCGCCGTCTGCCGCGCCGGCGGGCGCTCGGCCATGGCGACGAATATCCTGCGCAAGGCAGGATTCAGCGATGTCGCTAATCTGGCCGGCGGCATGCTGCGCCGGCGGGCGCAGGGCTGCCCGGTTGACGGCGGCCGCGATTAAACCGCCCCTAGAGAACCCTGAACACCCAGCATTGATGGCGGATCTGCGGCTCGGAGCTGATCGACGGGAACGGCGGGCAAGCCTCGACCAGGGTCCAGGCGCCGGCGTCCGTCAACGCGTCGTGCTTGGGCGGAAAGTCGGCGGGCATCTCGTCACGACGTAGCGTATAGATGATCAGTCCTTGGGGCTTGGTGATGCGCACCATCTCGTCGAGAGAACTGGCCGGCGCGTGGTTGGGCGTAAAGACGCCACAGACGACGATGGCGTCGTAGCTATCGTTGGCGTAATCCAGCGGCTGGCCCAGTTCCATGACCCGGCATTCTTTGTAGATGCCCTTGCCTTCCGCGCGCTTAAGCATGCCCGGCGACAGATCATTGGCATCCATGTTGGAAAACCCGAGCTTCGCCAGTTCATCGCCCAGCATGCCGGTTCCCGCACCGGCATCGAGCACGGCAGCGTCGGGCGCCACATACCGTCCGACCACGGCGGCCAGCTCAATATGCCCGATCCAGCCCACATCCTGGCGCATGGCCTCGTCGTAGACATCGGCCGAATCATCGTATCGTTCGACCAGCTCCTGCTGGTCCTTGGCGCCGTAAAATGTCTTGGGGTCGGCTTTCTGAAGCGACGGACGTATGGCCATGATCCCCGAATTCCCTGCCTATTACCGTGGTGACTTATACCAAAGAGTATGGTCGGCTGGCAATTCTCGCCTCGTTCGGCCAAATGGCTTATAGACTTGGGATCGACTTTTCTGGGCATCACCCGGCAAATCCGAAAGATGAGTACCTATGATTTACCTATCGGCTGATGTCGGCGGCACCTTCACTGACCTTGTGTTGATCGACGGCGACAGCGGCGAGACCCACCTGGACAAGGTGCCTTCGACGCCGGGTTCGGCGGACGCGGTGATCCAGGGTATCGACAGGATTACCCGCGCGGCAAACCTGGCGCCGACCGACGTGGACATCTTCGTCCACGGCTTCACCGTGGGCACCAATGCCTTCCTCACCCGCTCGGGCGCGCGCATCGTCATGGCCGTATCGGCCGGCATGCGCGATGTCCTGGAGATCGGCGACCAGATACGGCCGCATCTCTATCAGCTGCAACAGATCAAACCGGCCCCGGTGGTGCCGCGATCGCGGATGGTCGAGGTCGACGAACGGCTCGACGCCTTCGGCGCGGTGGTCACCGCCCTGAGCCCGGATGAAGCCGAGCGGGTGGCGCGGGACGTGGCCGCTTTGAATCCCGAAGCCGTGGCTATCTGCCTGGGATTTTCGTTTCTCGACACCGGCCATGAACAGCTGCTTGAAGGCGCGCTGAAAGACGCCCTGCCCGGTATTCCCATTTACCTCTCAAGCCGCGTTAATCCGCAGATCGAGGAGTTCCCGAGAGCCAACACCACGGCCATCGCCGCCTATGTGGGTCCGGTGATCGACCGCTACATTTCCACCCTCGACCAAGGCCTCGCCCAGGCCGGTCTCTCGGCACCGCTGCGACTGATGCGCTCCGACGGCGGCGTGGCGACACCCGACGCGGCGCGGACCAACCCGGCGGCGCTGCTGTTGTCGGGACCCGCCGGCGGCGTCATCGCCGGAGCCGATGTCTCCGGTGCATTGGATGTATCCGATCTCGTGACCTTCGACATGGGCGGCACATCGGCGGATTTCTCGCTGATCGTCGGCGGTGAGCCCCGTTCCGTAGCCGGCCGAGTTATCGACGGCCAGCCCTTGCGCCTGCCG
>JAYGEF010000404.1:0-6258 GCA_046582535.1 Alphaproteobacteria bacterium | reverse complement strand
TGCTTGCGCGCCTCGGCCTCGGTCAGGCCGACGCTGCCGATGGGCGGCTGGCTGAACACCGCCGAGGGCACATCCACATGATCGGCCTTGGAAGGCTTATTGCCGAACAGGGTATCGGACACCGCGTGGCCCTCGCGGATGGCCACCGGGGTCAGGTTTATGCGGTCGGTCACGTCACCCACCGCATAGATGTTGTCGACCGAGGTTTTCGAGTATTCGTCGACCACCACGGCGCCCTTGGCGTTAAGTTCGATACCCACCGCTTCGAGGCCGATGTTCGCCGTCATGGGCGCCCGGCCGGTGGCGTACATGACCACATCGGCTTCCAGGATCGAACCGTCGGTCAGGGTCGCTGCGATGCCGCCGTCGGTCTTGGCTAGGGCGGTGATGTTGGTATCGAAACGCAGGTCGATCTTCTTTTTGCGCATTTCGCCGGCGAGGAAGGCGCGCAGATCGTCGTCGAAGCCGCGGAGGAACAGCGTCCCCCGGTAAAGCTGGGTCACCTGGGATCCAAGACCGTGGAAGATGCCGGCGAACTCCACCGATATATAGCCGCCGCCAACCAACAGCACGCGCTCGGGCAGGTCATGGAGAAAGAACGCGTCGTTGGACGTGATGGCCAGTTCCTTGCCGGGAATGTCGGGCACCACCGGCCAGCCACCGACCGCCACGAGAATGTATTCGGCGGTGTAGCGGTCGTCGCCGACGGTCACCGTATGGGCGTCCTCCAGCTTGACCGTGCCGTTGATAATCTTGACCCCGCTGCCTTCCAGCATGGTCTGATAGATACCGTTGAGCCGGGAAATTTCCGCGTTCTTGTTGGCGATCAACTTCGACCAGCTGAATTTGCTTTCGCCGACAGTCCAGCCGAATCCCTCGGCATCTTCGAAGTCGTCGGCGAAGTGCGACGCGTAAACCAGTAGCTTCTTGGGCACGCAGCCGACATTGACGCAGGTGCCGCCAAGATAGCGGTCCTCGGCGACCGCCACCCGGGCGCCGTGGGCAGCAGCGATGCGACAGGCGCGCACGCCTCCGGAACCGGCGCCCATAACGAAAAAGTCATAGTCGTACATAGGGTTCTCCAAAGTTCTGTCCGCGTCACATGGCGCGAGCGCCATGGTAAGTCAAAGCACCGCCCGTGGTCTATCGACCTTCAGCCGTCGGCCCCGTACCATGCCGCCTGGAAAATACCGGAGTAACAGACAATGCCGTCCGTGCTGACAGATTACGACCTTCGACCGGTCATCAACGCCACCGGGCCGTGGACGCCAATCGGCAATTCGACCCCGAGCGAGGGGGTCATTGCCGCCATGGGCGACGCCGCCCGGGCTTTTCTGCCGGTTCGCGAACTCCAGGAGACGGCCGGCCGGATGATTGCCGAGGCCACCGGGGCCGAAGCCGGCTACGCCACGCCGGGCGCCGCCGCCGGGATCACCCTGGCGGTGGCCGCCTGCATCGCCGGCGAGGACCCGGTGCGCATCAAGTCGCTACCCCACATCACCGCGCCGCCGCACACGGTGGTTATGTTTCAGCAGCACCGCGGATATTACGACGTCTCGGTCCGGGCGACCGGCGCTCAGCTGCGGCTGGTCGATGCCCGGGCGCCGGACTCGCTGGGGCTGTTGGCCGCTGCCATCGATGGCGAGGTCGCCTGCGTCTTCTACGATTGCTCGGGCCCGCCGTTCAAGGATCAGACGGGAATTCCGCCCCTCGACGATGTGGTGCGGGTCGCCCACCAGGCGGGCGTGCGGGTGGTTGCCGATGCCTCCATGGCATTGCCGCCGGCGGACAACCTGCGGGCCATCATTGCCACCGGCGCCGACGCGGTTGTCTATACGGTGAGCAAGGCTTTGCAGGGGCCGGCGGCCAGTGGCTTCGTCGCCGCCGGACGAGACATCGTGCGGTCCATAAGGCTGCAACACCAGGATCTCGACGTGGTCGCCGAAACCACCGGGACCCCTGATCCTCTCAATCAATACATGGGCTTGGGGCGAAGTCTTAAGATGGGCAAGGAATAGATTGTCGGCATGCTCGTCGCCCTGGAAGAGTACCAGCGCCGCGACCATGGCGACGATCAGACCACATGGCGCGCGGCGCTTGAAACCATCGAGAGCGCGATTTCCGATATCGACGGTATTACGCGGCAGTGGCTGATATCGAATGAAGGGCGCGCGCCCTATCTGTTGATCGGCTTGGTAGGACCCCTCGATGGAACACGGGCCGACAACATTTCGGAGCGGTTGATGGCCGGAAACACCCGCGTCTTCATCGCCGCAAAATCGAACAACACGCTGTGCCTGGGGGCGGAGAATCTGCCTGCCGACGACGTCGAATCGGTGGCGCGACGGCTTCGCGAGGAACTTGAGGCAGCGACCGGATAGGGCTGAAGAACGGCATGACGAAAACCTACGATGCGGCAATCATCGGCGGCGGCCACAACGGGCTGGTGGCGGCGTTCTATCTGGCTCGGACCGGACGCTCGGTGGTGGTGCTCGAACGCCGTTCCATCGTCGGCGGCGCCTGCGTCACCGAGACCTTCCACCCCGGCTTTCGCAACTCGAGCCTGTCCTTCGTCATGAGCTACCTGCGCCCGGAGATCATCAAAGACATGGCCCTCGAAGAGCGCGGCCTCGAAGCCACCATGATGCGCGGCGGCTTCTTTCCTTTCCCGGACGGCCGCTATCTGCTGTCCACCGGCGATAGTGACCATGACCGGGCCGAGATTGCCAAGTTCTCGAACCACGATACCGCGGGGCTCGACCGCCTTGACGCGGTGCTCACCCCGCTGGCGGATTTTCTCGCCAAACAGATGACGAAGATCCCGCCCAAGCTCGCCAGCGGCGGCCTTGGCGCGGCCCTCGACTGGGCCCGCATGGGTCTCGACGTCAAGGGCCTGGACGAAAACTTGCGCCACCGCTTAATGCTGATCCTGACCGAAAGCGCCACCGGCTTCCTGAGCCGCTATCTGGAGAGTGACGAGGCCAAGCTGGGCTACGTCCTGGGCGTCACCTCCGGCTTCCTGGTCGATGTCGATGCGCCGGCCACGGCGCTGCGCCTGATACAAAGCCGTGTCGGGCAGTTCGACGGCGTGCGCGGCGCCTGGGGGCTTCCCATGGGCGGCATGGGCGCCATCACCCAGGCCATGGCCGAAGCGGCCGAGGCCAAGGGTGTCGAAATTCGAACCGGGACCAGCGTCGCCAAAGTCGTCGTCGAGGGCGGCCGGGCGGTCGGCGTCCGGCTCGATAACGGTGATGTGATCCGGAGCCGCACCGTCCTGAGCAATGCGGACCCCAAGCGCAGCTTTCTCGACCTCGTGGATAAGGCCAATCTCGATCCCGAGTTCCGCGCCGACATGGCGGCCTACAAGACTGGCGGCGGCGGTTTTCGTATGAATGTGGCGCTTTCCGAGCTACCCGACTTCACCTGTCTGTCGGGAAAAAAGGAACCGGGGCCCCAGCATAGCGGCACCATCCACATCTGCCCCTCCCTGGATTACATCCGCGCGGCCTATGACGACGCCAGGCGCGGCGACTGGGCCCGTGAACCCATCATCGACGCCATGATTCCCAGCCTCTACGACGACAGTCTGGCGCCGCCCGGCAAACACGTGATGATGATGAACTGCCGCTTCCACCCGCGCGACCTGTCGGGCGGGCGCAGTTGGCATGACGTCAAGCACCAGGCCGCCGAGGCGCTGATCGACACCATGACGCGCTACGCCCCCAACTTCCGCGATGCGGTGCTCGGCTACAATGCCCTCAGCCCGCTCGACCTCGAGGAAGAATACGGCCTCACCGGCGGCGACGGCTTCCACGGCCAGTACCACCTGTCGCAGATGTTTCACCTGCGCCCCCACCCGCGCGCCAGCGGCCACCGCACGCCGCTCGCGGGCTACTACCTGTGCGGCTCGGGCGCACACCCGGGCGGCGGCGTCTCGGGAATTCCGGGAAGCAATGCCGCCAAGGTCGTGTTACGCGACCTGTGACGGGTTTACGTGGTGGCTCAATTCCAGCGTCACACCGCGCGCACCTTGGTGCCCGGCGCATCGATGGGCGGCATATAGTCGAGCACCTGTTGCTGGAAGAAGGTCAGCGACGATTCGTACTTTGACATGGGACCGACCTCGAACAGCGGCGAGTTCATGCCTTTCTGCACCGCCTCGCAGGCGTAGATGTCCTCCATCATGACGTCGTCGGACTCCGTGGGATGGACATCGGGGTCGGGCATGTTGTCCAAGGCGTAGACGCCCGCGCTGCTGATCACATAGTCGGGCGAACGACCTTCAGCCTTGGGCAGTGCCTTGAGCCGGTCGACCGCCTCGGGCATGGCCCGGGACCGGATATCGACGATGGATTCATCGGCCGCCACTGGCAGCACATGAAAGGTCAGCCAGAAGGTCGCCGTTTCAAAGATTGCGAGGTTGGGGAACATGACGCTGGAGCTGGCACCCCAGGCGGGATCGACGCCGTCGATTACCGGCATGAGCTGGTGGGCGTGGGTGACGCCGGGCTTGAGTGGTCGATAGAAGGTCCAGTGACGCCCCCGAGGCTCCCAGTTCTGCCGCGAGAAGTCACCGTCGCCGAGGGACACCGGGTGGAGGTAGGCGAAGTGATAGCCATCAATGAAGTTCTCGATGACGATCTTCCAGTTGGCGCGGAAGCGATACTTGGCCCGTGACATCTCAACGAGGTTTTCCGGCTGGTGCGGCCCCAGGGTCTCGGCGACACCGGCGAACCAGTCATCCAGGGGCTCGGCATCCGGGTCCGGATGGACAAAGACCAGATTCTTCCACACCGCCGGCTTGGCCGGGTGCAGCCCCAGGCACTTCTTGTCGAGACCAGGGAACTGGTCTTTCTCCTGGGGCACGCTTTTGAGCTTACCGGCCAGGTCGTAGGTCCAGTTATGATAGAAGCAGCGGATACCGCGTCCGGTATTGCCGCTGCCGTCGAGCAGCTTCGAGCCGCGGTGGCGGCAGATGTTGTGGAAGGCGCGGAGTTCGCGGTTCTTGTCGAGCAGCACGACCAGCGGATAAGGCCCGGCCTCGACACAGACATAGTCGCCGGGCTCGCTCAGGTCCTCGGTCATGCCGGCAAAGCTCCAGACCTTGCCGAACAACATCTCCTGTTCCTGGTCAAACCACGCCGGCGAGGTATAGCCCGCCGTGGGCATGGCTTGTCTGGGCTCCGGAACTCCGCTCATGCTCTCCTCCACTTAGCTGTCCATGCCGGCCATGCACATGTATTTGACCTCGAGGTACTCGTCTAGACCGTGGTGCGAGCCTTCGCGGCCGACGCCGGATTCCTTGACCCCGCCGAATGGCGCGACCTCGGTGGATATGACTCCGGCGTTGATGCCGACGATGCCGTATTCCAGGGCCTCGGCAACGCGCCACACCCGGCCGATGTCACGGCTGTAGAAATAGGCGCAGAGGCCGTACTCGGTGTCGTTGGCCAGGCGAATGGCCTCGTCCTCGTCCTTGAAGCGGAACAGCGGCGCTACCGGGCCGAAGGTCTCCTCGCGGGCGATCTTCATCTGGGTATCGACGCCGCCGAGCACCGTGGGCTCGAAATAGGTGCCGCCCATGTCATGGCGCTTACCGCCGGCCAGGGTCGTGGCGCCCTTGGACAGGGCGTCCTCGATATGCTCCTCGACCTTGTCGACCGCCGCCATGTCGATCAGCGGGCCCTGCTGGACGCCATCGTCGGCGCCGTTGCCGACCTTGAGAGCGGCGGCGGCGGCGGCGAGCTTCTCGGCGAACTCGTCATAGACGCCGTCCTGCACCAGGAACCGATTGGCGCAAACGCAGGTCTGACCCATGTTGCGGAACTTGGACATGATGGCGCCCTCGATGGCGGCGTCGATCTGAGCGTCGCCGAAGACGATGAACGGCGCGTGGCCGCCGAGCTCCATGGACACTTTCTTCACCGTACCGGCGCATTCCTGCATGAGCTTCTTGCCGACCTCGGTCGAGCCCGTGAAGGTCAGCTTGCGAACGATGGGGTTCGACGTCATCTCGCCGCCGATGGCCCCCGAGGCGCCGGTGATGATGCTCATGGCGCCCGCCGGCAGGCCGGCGCGCTCACCCAGTTCGGCCAGGGCCAGGGCCGAGAACGGCGTCGCCGTGGCCGGCTTGGCGACTACCGTGCAACCGGCGGCCAGGGCCGGGCCGACCTTGCGGGTGATCATCGCCGAGGGGAAGTTCCACGGCGTAATCGAGGCGACCACGCCGACCGGCTCCTTGGTCACGATGATGCGGCG
>JAYGEF010000459.1:0-9808 GCA_046582535.1 Alphaproteobacteria bacterium | reverse complement strand
GCGTCGATGCGTTTTCACCGGACTCGAAGAAAGTAAACATCGATATCGACCCGACGTCCATGAACAAGAATATCTCTATCGACGTGCACAACGTCGGCGATGTCGGCTACGTGCTCGAGGACGCCATCAAGTTCTGGAAATCGAAGCCGCGTAATACGGACGGCACGGCCCTGGACAGCTGGTGGAAGCAGATCGCCAAGTGGCGCAAGAAGAAGTCGCTGTCCTACAAGAATTCATCGTCGATCATCAAGCCACAGTTCGCCCTTGAGCGGCTGTATGAGGCGACCAAGGACCGCGACACCTACTTCACCACCGAGGTCGGCCAGCATCAGATGTGGGCGGCTCAGTTCCTCAAGTTCGAGAAGCCCAATCACTGGATGACGTCGGGTGGCCTCGGCACCATGGGTTACGGCCTGCCGGCCGCCATGGGGGTGCAGATTGCCCATCCGGATGCCCTGGTCATCGATGTCGCCGGCGAGGCGTCGATCTTGATGAACATTCAGGAGATGTCGACCCTGTCCCAGCACCGCCTGCCGGTGAAGGTGTTTATCCTCAACAACCAGTACATGGGCATGGTGCGCCAATGGCAGGAGTTCTTCCACGGCGGGCGCTACGCGGAAAGCTATACGCACTCGTTGCCCGATTTCCAACGGCTCGCCGAAGCCTTCGGCGCCGTCGGCCTGCAGGCAACCAAGCCCGACGAGGTTGATGATGTGATCAAAGCGATGCTCGCCACCGACAATGCGGTGATCGCGGACATTCGGGTCGACCCGGAGGAGAATGTATATCCGATGATCCCGGCCGGCGCCGCCCACTATGAAATGACGTTGGGGCCGGACGAGCAGGTCGGGGAACAGTCGGAAGAAGGCATGGTCCTGGTCTGAGACCGGGGCCCAATTTCGTAGGATGACGGAGCGGGAGATATCTGTGGCGACAGAGGAAAGTCATACCATCGCGGTGCTGGTGGACAACGAGGCCGGTGTGCTGGCCCGTGTCATCGGCCTGTTTTCGGGACGCGGCTACAATATCGACAGTCTTACTGTCGCCGAGGTCGACGTCGACGAGAGCATCTCGCGTATCACCTTGGTGACCACCGGTACGCCCAAGGTAATCGAGCAGATCAAGGCTCAGCTCAATCGCCTGGTGCCGGTTCACCGGGTCAGCGATCTCACGGTCGAAGGCGCCCATGTGGAGCGCGAACTGGCGTTGGTCAAGGTGTCGGGGATCGGCGACAAGCGGGTCGAATCCCTGCGTATCGCCGAAATTTTCCGCGCCCGGGTGGTCGATGCCACCACTGAATCCTTCGTTTTCGAAATGACTGGTAAAACCGCCAAGCTCAACGCCTTCATCGAACTGATGACGCCGCTGGGTCTGGTCGATGTCTCGCGTACTGGCGTGGTCGCCATCGCGCGCGGCGCCGAATCCCTTTAGACACAATATTTTTGCAACCGGGGAACGCCCCCAAAGGAGAAAGCAATGCGCGTCTTTTATGATCGTGACGCCGATATCAACCTGATCAAGTCCAAGAAAGTGGCGGTCATCGGTTACGGCAGCCAGGGCCACGCCCATGCCATGAACATGCGCGACAGCGGCGTCGAGGACATCGTCATCGCCCTGCGTCCGGGCTCGGGCAGCGCGCCCAAGGCCGAAGCCGCCGGCTTCAAGGTCATGGGCAACGCCGAGGCCGCCGCCTGGGCCGACGTGGTCATGATGCTGGCTCCCGACGAGATACAAAGCGATCTCTATGAGAACGAGCTCAAGGACAATCTCAAGGAAGGCGCGGCGCTGGCTTTCGCCCATGGCCTGGCGATCCACTTCAACCTGGTCGAGCCGCGCGCCGATCTCGATGTCTTCATGGTCGCGCCCAAGGGCCCCGGCCACACGGTGCGCGCCGAGTACGAGCGCGGCGCCGGCGTGCCCTGCCTGCTGGCGGTCGAACAGGGCGCCACCGGCGGCGCCCACGAGATCGGCCTGTCCTACGCGGCGGCCATCGGCGGCGGCCGCGCCGGCATCATTGAAACCACCTTCCGCGAGGAATGCGAGACCGATCTGTTCGGCGAGCAGGTGGTGCTATGCGGCGGCCTGACGTCGCTGATCCAGGCGGCCTACGAGACCCTGGTCGATGCCGGCTACGCGCCGGAGATGGCCTATTTCGAGTGCGTCCACGAGGTCAAGCTGATCGTCGACCTGATCTATGAGGGCGGCATCGCCAACATGCGCTACTCGGTCTCCAACACCGCCGAATATGGTGACTACACCCGCGGCCCCCGGGTGATCGACGACTACGTTAAGGAACGTATGGTCGAGGTGCTCGACGATATCCAGTCGGGCCGCTTCGCCCGTGAGTGGGTGCTTGAGAACAAGGCCAACCAGGCCAGTTTCAAGGCCATGCGCCGGCGCAATGCCGAGCATGAACTCGAGGCAGTGGGCGAGCGCCTTCGCGCCCTGATGCCGTGGATTGCCGAAAACCGCCTGGTCGATAAGAGCAAGAACTAGGCGAGTGCTGTACACGCGCACCCTGGTAGCCGAGGACTTCACGGTTCCCGAGACCCTGGAGACCTCGCGCTATCGGCTGCGCAAGTTGACTATCGCCGACCTCGACGCCGATTTCGAGGCGGTAACTTCAAGCGAAGACCATTTGCGCGGCGTTTTCGGCGTTCGCAACACCTGGCCGGTGGGCCTGACCCGCGAGCGCGATCTGGCGGACCTGGGGTGGCACGAGACCGAGTTCGATCTCCGCACCTCCTTTGCTTATACGGTCATGAGCCTGGACGAGAACTTTTGTCTCGGCTGTGTTTACATCTATCCCAGCCGGGCCCTGGCCTATGACGCGTTTTGCACCATGTGGGTGCGTGCCAGCGTTGTCGCCGAGGGGCTGGACGACGATTTGTTTCAGACAGTCAAGACCTGGTTGGCCGAGGTCTGGCCTTTCGCCAACGTCGCCTATCCGGGCCGGGGAATGAGCTGGGACGCTTTCGAGGTACAATTTGAGTGATGCTGGCGCGAAATTTTGCACCAATTGCGGCACCGCGCTAACGCCGGGAGCCAAGTTCTGTGGTGAGTGCGGATCACCGGTCGCCGCCACGGCGGCCGCCCCCGAGAAGGAGCGCGCGGCCGGCGAACGCCGCCAGGTCACGGTGCTGTTCGCCGACCTGACAGGCTTCACCAAGCTGTCACAGGATCTCGGCGCCGAGGAGACCCATACCCTGCTGAACCAGTATTTCGAGACCGTTGACGCGGTCGTCGAGAACTATGGCGGGACCATCGACAAGCATATTGGCGACGCGGTCATGGCCGTATTCGGCGCCCCCCACCGCCCATAACGACGACCCGCTTCGCGCGGTCCGAGCGGCGCTCGAAATTCAGCAATCCATGGCCGGTCTTTCCAGTCGGTCGGCCGCGAAATGCAAGCCCATATCGGCATCGCCAGTGGCGTGGTGGTGGCCAGCGGCACCGGCAGCGGCACCTACACCGAATATACGGTGACCGGTGATTCGGTGAATTTGGCGTCGCGTCTCGACGATCTCGCTCGGCCCGGCCGACCGGGAGGCCCTGCAAGCCGCCTCGGCCATGGGACAGCCCTTTAATCTCGACGCCCTGCGCATTTGATCGGTGACCCGCGATACGACTGCGCCGGGCTGATCGAGCGCCAGTTGGTGCGCCGCGACGGGCAGGACTATATGTTCGCCCATGCCATGGTTCGCGAGGGGGTTTATTCGTCGTTGCTCGACGTCAAGAAGCGCGAAATTCATCAGCGCGCCGCCGAATGGTTCGAAAATATTGACTATGTGCTGCGGGCTGAACATCTTGACCGGGCCGAGAACCCGGGCGCGGTCGACGCCTACCGCCATGCGGCTGAAAACGAGTCCAAACAGTTCCGTTTCGAGTGGGCCCTGCAGTTGATCGGCCGGGGCCGGGAGATAGCCACTGACGATGGTGATGTCTTCCGTCTGCTGATGCTCGAAGGCGTCTGCCAGAGCGACATCGGCAATCCCGCGGAAGCGGTCGAAATCTATCGCCAGGCCCAGGACGTGGCGACCGATGATGTCGGGCGATGTCACGCCTGGATCGGTCTGGCCTCGGTCATGCGTCCGGTCGACGATTACGACCGGGCGCTCGCCACCCTTGACCGGGCCGAACCTATCGCCCGCGACAACGACATGCATCGGGAGCTTTTCCAGGTGCACTATTATCGCGGCAGCATCTATTTCCCGCTGGGCAATCTTGAAGGCTGTCTCGAACAGCATGGGCTGGCGCTTGAGTATGCGCGCCGGGCCTGCTCGGCCGAGGAGGAAACCCTGGCCCTGAGCGGCCTGGGTGACGCCAATTATATGCGCGGCCATATGATAAAGGCATTCGGCTATTACGATCAGTGCATCGAACTCAGCCACCGCAACGGATTCGGACGAATTGAAATCGCCAATCTGGTGTTGCGGGCGGACACGCACCTGTACCAAAACCGCCTGAAGATCGCCTACGACGAATGCATGGTGGCGGTGAGCGCCGCGGCCAAGGCCGGTCATCACCGTGCCGAGATCGTGGCACGTGTCGGCGGCCTTGGTTGGATTGGCATCGAAACCGGCGAGTTGGCGGCCACACGTCATAACTTGGAAGTGGCGCTGGATAAGGCGCGCCAAATCGGCATGGGCCGGTTCCAGGCCTTGGCCCTGGTGTTCCTCGCCAAGATTCAGGCCCTTGAAGATAACTGGAGCGGGGCCACGGCAAGTGCCGAGGAAGCCGTGTCGATCAGCCGCGAAGCCGGCATTACCTTTTCCGGCCCCATGGCTCTAGGCGTGCTCGCTGTCTGCCGGGCCGACCCGGCGGCGCGCCTCGATGCCCTCCGGGAAGCCGAGGAAATTCTTTGCGACAACTGTGTCAGCCATAACTATTTCTATCTCTATCGCGATGGAATGGAGATTCATCTGCATTCCGGCGAGTGGGGCAGGGTCGAATATTTCGCCCAGGCCCTTGAAGACTACACCAGCGGCGAACCCTTGCCGTGGACCGACTTCTTCATTGCACGCGCACGGGTGCTGGCCGCCTATGGCAAGGGCACGGCCAACGACGCGGCGACGGCGGAACTCACCAGGCTTCGGGATGAAGCCGTGGCAGTCGGGTTCAATACGGCTATGCCGGCTCTTGAGCGGGCTCTTGCCGGCGAACCCGTGGGGCCGGCGTTGCTGCCAATTTTGCAATCGGCCGACTGAGCCAGTTGACCGATTAATATTTCGCAACCGCAACAAAGTACTGGATTTTTCGGTTCACTTTCATTTATTGTTAAGGGCTTTTTGTAACTTTAACCTAGCGTGCCTTTCACTTGGCGCTGTTTCGGCCCTGACATGATCGATATGACGACCCATGAAGCTACCATGCACCGGCCCGAGTTTATTCTCGGCGCTGGCGTGTTGGCGTGCGTCTCGATCACCGATGGGTTCGTTATTTCGGCACTGGCAGGTAATGGGGTCCTTCGACTTATCAGCCCCTGAGCGGGAGATAGCCGCGATCGCGGTCGTTCAGGGGAGTTCGAAATAACGTGTGTATTCGAACGTGAAATGAGAAGGACCAGTTAAATGTCTACGACAACTGATAAGAACCGAGTCGTAATTTTCGACACCACCATGCGTGACGGCGAACAGTCGCCGGGCGCTTCCATGAACATAGAGGAAAAGATGCACCTCGCCGAGGTGCTCGAGCGTATGCGCGTCGATGTTATCGAGGCCGGGTTTCCGATTTCCTCGAACAGCGATTTTGTCTCGGTCAACGAAGTATCCAAGCTGATCAAGGAATCGACTATCTGCGGTCTGGCCCGCGCAAGTCGCCGCGACATTGATCGCGCCGCCGAGGCCCTCGAGCCGGCCCGGCGCAAGCGCATCCATACCTTCCTCGCGACCAGCCCGCTGCACATGAAATACAAGCTCCAGATGGAGCCCGAGGCGGTGCACGAGGCGGTGATCGACAGCGTCACTTATGCCCGGCGTTTCTCCGACGATGTGGAGTGGAGCGCCGAGGACGCATCGCGCACCGAGCATGATTTCCTCTGCCGCACTGTGGAGTCGGCAATCAAGGCCGGGGCCGGGACCATAAATATTCCCGATACGGTGGGGTACGCCACGCCGGACGAGTTCGCCGACCTCATCACCATGCTGTTCAACCGGGTGCCGAATATCGACCAGGCAGTGATCTCGGTTCACTGCCATAACGATCTCGGTTTGGCGGTGGCCAATTCCCTGGCCGCCCTCGGCGCCGGCGCGCGGCAGGTGGAATGCACCATCAACGGGCTCGGCGAGCGGGCCGGTAATGCGGCCCTGGAAGAAATCGTCATGGCCCTCAAGACCCGGCCCGACCGCATGCCTTTCACCACCGGCATCGAGACCCAGCACATCACCAAGGCATCAAAACTGGTTTCGACGATTACCGGCTTCGCGGTCCAGCCCAACAAGGCCATCGTCGGCGCCAATGCCTTCGCCCACGAGGCCGGCATTCATCAGGACGGCATGCTCAAACATGCCGGCACTTATGAAATTATGTCGCCGGAGTCGGTGGGCCTGGTTGAATCCAAGCTGGTCATGGGCAAGCATTCGGGACGCCATGCCTTCATCAAGAAGATCGAGGAACTCGGCTACGAGATCGGCGATAACGCCCTCGAGGAAGCGTTCAGCCGCTTCAAGGCGCTGGCCGACAAGAAGAAGGATGTCTTCGACGAGGACATCGCCGCCATTCTCGACGACGAAGCAGCCCACGGCGAGGAGCATATCAAGTTCGTCTCGCTGCAGGTCGTGGCCGGGTCGATTGGACCGCAAAAGGCCGATCTGGTTCTCGAGATCGACGGCCAGGAGGTTTCGGAAACCGCGACGGGGAATGGCCCAGTGGATGCGACGTTCAACGCTATCAGCGCGTTGTTCCTCCACGAGTCCGTACTCCAGCTTTACCAGGTCCACGCGGTAACCGGTGGGACCGATGCCCAGGCCGAGGTCACGGTTCGCCTCGAGGAGAACGGGCGCACGGTCAACGGTCTCGGCGCCGATACGGATACCTTGGTGGCTTCGGCACGAGCCTATATAAACGCTCTCAACAAACTGCGGGTGAAACGCGAAAAGTCAGCGCCCGCGGCGCTCAGTGCATGAGCATGAAGAAATGATTGGCCAGGGGGGCTCACCGGACGGTCGAACCCCCCAGTGCCAGGCAGTCGCCGGAAGGCGACTTGAAAAATGAAAGGTGTTAGTTAAATCGGTATGTTTTCAAATTTGCTTGGCATGGTGTCCGCGGACATGGCCATCGATCTCGGCACCGCGAATACGCTCGTCTATGTCAAGTCCAAGGGTATTGTTCTTAACGAGCCGTCGGTCGTTGCCATCGTCACTATACGGGGCAAGAAACAAGTCCTCGCGGTCGGCGACGAGGCGAAGCAGATGCTCGGCCGCACCCCCGGCAATATCGAGGCCATCCGGCCTTTGCGCGACGGCGTGATTGCCGACTTCGAAGTCGCCGAGGAAATGATCAAGCATTTCATTCGCAAGGTCCACAACCGGCGCAGTTTTGCCAGTCCGCAGGTCATCATCTGCGTGCCGTCGGGCTCGACAGCGGTCGAGCGCCGGGCGATTCAGGAATCCGCCGAGAGCGCCGGCGCCCGCCGGGTGTTCCTTATTGAGGAACCCATGGCGGCGGCCATTGGCGCCGGCCTGCCGGTAACCGAGCCGACCGGATCCATGGTCGTTGATATCGGTGGCGGAACCACGGAAGTGGCGGTGCTGTCGCTCGGCGGCATCGTCTATTCCCGCTCGGTCCGGGTCGGCGGCGACAAGATGGACGAGGCCATCATCGGCTACATCCGGCGCAACCATAATCTGTTGGTTGGCGAAGGCAGCGCCGAGCGCATCAAGAAGGAATGCGGCTCCGCCTGTCCGCCCGAGGACGGCGACGGCGAAGTCATGGAGATCAAGGGCCGCGACCTGATGAACGGGGTGCCCAAGGAACTCATTATCAGCCAGCGGCAAATCGCCGAAAGCCTGACCGAGCCGGTCGGCGCTATCATTGAAGCGGTCAAAGTGGCGCTGGAGCAGACGCCGCCCGAACTAGCTGCCGACATCGTCGACAAGGGCATTGTGCTGACCGGCGGTGGGGCGCTCCTGGGCAATCTCGATTTAGTGCTGCGTCACTCCACGGGCCTGCCGGTTTCAATCGCCGACGAGCCGTTGTCTTGCGTGGCGCTGGGCACCGGCCGCTGTCTTGAGGAAATGGAAACCCTCAAGCACGTGCTGTATAACCAGTTTGACTAGCGATTTAGGCAATTCGACTAGGAATGCGAATAACATAGGAAAAGGTCTGAAAGCGTAATGGCGCGGTTCCAGGGCAGTTCGGTGAGACGACTGGCGCTTCCCGTTAAGGGTTGGGTCCAGCGCTTCGCCTTTGGCTTGCTTATTGCCGCCGCTATCGGGCTGATGATTCTGGGCAAGGCAGAGTCGCGTTTTGTCGAGACCCTGCGCGTCACCGTTACCGATATTACCGCACCGGTGCTCGAAGTGTTGTCCCATCCCGCCGCCACCGTGGCCTCGATGGTCGAGGAGTTCCGCGAACTGGTTCATTTGCGGGATGAGAATGCACACCTGCGCCAGGAAAATTTGCGGCTTCGTCAGTGGCATGCCGTGGCTCAGAAACTGCAGCAGGAGAATGCCGCCTATAAATCCCTGCTCAACTTCGTCGATGACCCGCGGCCGGCGTTTATTACCGCCCGGGTAATCGGTGACGCCGGCGGCGCGTACGTCCGCACGGTTCTGCTCAACGCTGGCACCGGCGACGGCGTGCGGGTTGGTCAGGCGGTAACCAATGCGGACGGCCTGGTCGGCCGGGTCGTTGAAGCCGGCAATCGCTCAGCCCGAATTCTGTTGATGACCGATCTTAACTCGCGGGTGCCGGTGGTCATTGAATCGACCCGCGTGCCCGCGATTCTGGCCGGCGACAATTCAGACTATCCGCGGCTGTCCTTTTTGCCGCGCAATGCCTCTGTATCGCCGGGCCAGCGGGTCGTCACGTCGGGCCATGGCGGCATGTTGCCGCCGGGACTGCCGGTGGGCAAAGTGATCGCGGTGGTCGATGGTGTAATCCGGGTGCGCGCCTTCGTCGACTGGCATAGCCTCGAATACATGCGGGTTCTCGAATTCACCCTGCCGGGCGTTTTGCCGTCGACAAGCCTTGCGGGCCCCGCTGGGCCGCTGCCGTGAGAGTCGGCTTCTGGTATCGCTTCGAAATGGCGGCACGCGGGCTGACGCCGCTGATTTTGACATTGATGTTGGCCCTGTTGATGGTTGTTCCTCTGCGCATCCCTGACTTCGCGCCGGTGACCCCCGCGCTGACCGTGATTGCCATCTATTACTGGGGTATCTATCGGCCTGACCTGGCGCCCATGGTCGCTGTTTTCGCCATCGGAATGTTCCAGGACATGGTCGCCGGAACACCGCTCGGCCTGACCTCCCTGGTGCTTATCACCGTCTATGCGGTGGCCGCATCGCAACGGCGTTTCTTCCACGGCAAGACCTTCCTGGTGGAGTGGTGGGGGTTCATGCTGGTGGCGCCGGTGGCGGCGCTGGTGAGTTGGATCCTGGCGTCGCTCTATTTTGCCACCCTGGTGGCGCCCCGGCCCCTCGGTTTCCAGCTGCTGCTGACCATAACGCTCTACCCGGCCCTTGCCTGGCTGTTTGCCCGGGCCCAGCAGCACCTGCTGCGCCCCGCCTAAGATAGCCCCATGCATCAGCGCGATCTTGACCGCACCAAGATCTTCAATCGCCGGGTCGCCATTCTCGCCGGCGGTAAG
>JAYGEF010000385.1:0-3327 GCA_046582535.1 Alphaproteobacteria bacterium | reverse complement strand
AAAACCATAATCAGCAACAGGCCACGGCCGCCGCCAACCCCGCCGGGTATGAAGCGGTTCATGCGGTCCTGGCCCTTGCGCAGAAGTTCCTCAAGGTCCGGGGGTTGCGGGCCGCCCGGCCCTCTCCCCCAGGGGCCTTGGCCACCGCCACCACCGCCGCCACCGCCGCCACCGCCGCCACCTTGCCAGCCGCCATCTCCGCCGCCTCCCTGATTACTCCATGGCATATGCGTCTTGCCTTTCTTTGCCGTGGCCGCCCACTTGGGCTTGGCCCCTGTTTGACCCCGCCTTATATAGGATAGCTAATCACATCCTGCAACGCGCAGTCGCTATTTATTTGCGCCGAACAAGTCGTTGTTGTTCGGCGCGGGAGCCGCTATGTAGGCGGTCGAATTTATTAAGGAGGTCCGGCGGCATGGCGCGGGTCACTGAAGAACAGGTTATGGATACGCTGGCCAAGGTCGTCGATACCGACAGTGGCAAGTCGGTGGTCGAGGCCGGCATGATTTCCGGTCTCATCGTCAAGGACGGCAACGTCGGCTTCGCCGTCGAGGTCGACCCTAAGGACGGCGAGCGCAAGGAACCCCTGCGCAAGGCCTGCGAGCAGGCTGTCGAAGCCGTGTCCGGCGTGCTGTCGGTCACTGCCGTACTGACCGCCCACCAGGAAGCGCCCGCCGCGCCTTCCCTGCCCAGTGGGCCTGCGCCAACACCCGGCCCGAAAGCCGACGAACGCGCCCTGATTCCCGGCATCAGCGCCATCGTCGCCGTCGCCTCGGGCAAAGGCGGCGTCGGAAAATCGACGACCACGGTCAATCTCGCCCTCGCCCTGGCCGCCGCCGGGCGCCGCGTTGGCGTGCTCGACTCCGACATCTACGGGCCGTCCATGCCGCGCATGATGGGCATCACCGGACGCCCCGCCACGACCGACGGCAAGACCCTCTCACCGCTGGAGAACTACGGCGTGAAGGTCATGTCCATGGGCTTCCTGGTCGAGGAGGACACGCCGATGATCTGGCGCGGCCCCATGGTCATGAGCGCCATCGAACAGATGCTCCGCGATGTCGATTGGGGCGAACTCGACGTCTTGGTCATCGACCTGCCGCCGGGCACCGGCGATGCCCAGTTGACCTTGGCCCAGCGGGTGCCGCTGACCGGCGCGGTCATCGTCTCGACGCCCCAGGACATCGCCCTGCTGGATGCCCGCAAGGGCCTCAATATGTTCCGCAAGGTTGACGTGCCGGTGTGGGGCATCGTCGAGAACATGAGCTACTACATCTGCCCCGAATGCGGCCACCGGGCGGATATTTTCAGCCACGGCGGGGCCCGCGAAGAGGCCGAAAAGCTGGGCGTTGATTTCCTCGGTGAAGTGCCCCTGAACATCGAAATTCGCGAAACCTCGGACAGCGGCAGACCCATCGTGGTGTCCAATCCCGACAGCCCCCTGGCACAGGCCTACCGGGACATTGCCGACGCGGTTTCCGTGAAGATCGACGCCGCCATGGCCGGCGGCGGCCGGGCCGCGCCGAAGATCGTCATTCAATAATACCATCGGCAATAATACCATCGGTCATAAAAAATGACCGATGGGCGTTGAAGCGCCCACTCTTGTATTTACACAAACCGGGGCTGCCGCCGCATAAGCGGCGACGCCCATGGTGTTGCGGACAGACTGGCGTGCTTGCCGGGGATCAAAACAATGACCCCTGGAATTCTTCGAACTGAATCTTTCAGCCCGCGCCAGTCTTCGTCGCAACAAGAGGGGGTCGCCGACCGTTCAGCGGGAGCCAAGCGGACGGATGTCCGCGCCCGGCAATTGAGGGCTACATCAAAAAGCGCATACGCCGCCTTTCAATACGCCGCATAAATCCCTATATTAGCTGTGCCGGCTTGCCGGCTATGGCGATAAACGCCGCTTGGAATAAGCGTTGCGGACCCGGGGGCAGTACCCGGCGCCTCCACCAATTTTCGCCACGGGCCCGCGCCCGTGGCGCCTAGGGGGGCGAACCAGGATCGACGCGCGTAGTAAAGAGGTTGGCTTTTGCTCGGTATGATACCACCGTTATCGGGTCGAAAACTACAATTGCCAATGACAACGACCATATGGCACTCGCTGCTTAGTTTTACTAAGTAAGCGCGGTTCGGGGGGCGCCGGGCAACAGAAGCCCCCCACTTTATTTTTGCCGCTGCATGCGGATGCGGGAGAGACCATGAGCACCGACTTGATGAACTACGAGGCCATGGTCTCAAATGCCCTTCGCGGGGTGATGATCGAGGCCCTGGAAATCGCCGTTAGGGGCCTGCCCGGCGACCATCATTTCTTCATCGAGTTCGATACGCACCATCCCGGTGTTCGCCTATCGGATCAACTATCCGCCCAGTACCCTGACACCATGACCATCGTGCTGCAGCATCAGTATTGGGACTTGGATATCTCACAGGACGAGTTTTCCGTGGGCCTGGCGTTTGGCGGTATTCGCAACTTTCTCACGGTGCCTTTCGGCTCGGTGATCAGCTTCGCCGACCCCAGCGTCAATTTCGCGTTGCAGTTCGACTCTGAAAAGGCGCCGGCCCCCGAGGCCATCGAGCCCGCCGTCGAAACGGAAACCGACCATAGCGGTGACAGCGCCGGCGACGAGGCGGAGAAAGTGGTCACCCTCGACGCCTTCCGCAAGAAGTAGCGCTGCCCGGATCACCCTGCGCTAGTGGAACCGCCCGCCGGATTTGCCGATTTTGTCCTCGAAATGCTCGAGCCCATGGGCGGGGTCAATGCGCGGCGCATGTTTGGCGGCGTTGGCCTGTTTCGCAGCGGCGTCATGTTCGGCCTGATCGGCAGCGACACCTTGTACTTCAAGGTCGACGAGCAAAACCGAGGCGCCTATGAGGACGCCGGTACCGGCCCTTTCACCTATCGCCGCGAAGGTCGCGAAATCGCCCTGTCCTACTACGAGGCGCCGCCTGATCTATTCGACAATGCCGTCGACCTCAGCGACTGGGCGCGCCGGGCCCTGGAGGCGGCGTTGAGAGCCCAATGCAAGGGCGCCCGGCCATGATCCGCCATTCCGTCGTCATCGACGGCCACAAGACCAGCGTCTCCGTGGAGGCGCCGTTCTGGGACGCTCTCAAACAAATCGCCGAAGCGCGGAAGCTGTCCCTCAACCGGCTGATTGCCGAGATCGACCGTGACCGCCAGGGCAACCTGTCGAGCACGATCCGGGTCCATGTGTTGAGCTGGTATCAGACCCGTCAATTGCCCTGAATGATGCCCTGAAGAAAATTCTCGAACAGTTGGTTGGGGGATGGCTCAGGCGGCGGAATTTTGTCGCCCTC
>JAYGEF010000367.1:0-2540 GCA_046582535.1 Alphaproteobacteria bacterium | reverse complement strand
TCAAGACGCGTCGGCTGATCGGCCGGGATACGAAGCCCGCACGCTTGTCCCGACCAATGTGATACCCCTGTGTAGCCCGTCATACATGGAGAAGCAGGGGCCGATCGATACCATCGATGCGCTGTTGTCCTGCACCCTGATCGACGACAACACGCATCTGTGGCGGCGTTGGACGGAGGGCCTGGGGTGCCATGACGAGAGGGTGGCGAAAGCGCGACCATTCTCCGACCTCGGTCCGGCCGTCACCAGTGCGACCCTGGGCGAGGGCGTCGTTCTCGCCCCCAAGGTCCTGGTCGATCATCACCTGCGGCTCGGCGCCCTGGTCGCCATGGACTGGTTCGGGACGAGCGAGGTATCGCGGCACTATTACCTTTTCTGGAAATCGACAAACCTGCGTCAGAACGTCGAGATCGTCCGCGACTGGCTGGGTCAGACCGCCGATCAATTGGAGCCCGATGCAGCGGTGAAACCACCTCGCACTGCCAGGATTAGGGTCTAATCCTCTGCCATGAAGGCGCGATAGGTCTCGGCAATGGCCGTGCCGGCGACCGCCACCAGGCGCTCGCCGTGTTCGGGGCGGGCCAGGGTCGGGTCCGATCCCATGCGGCCGTCGGGGAACTTGCGGCGAAAGTCCTCGGGACCATAGAACCGGCCGCTCGGGGCGATCGGCGGGTCGATCTCAGCCTGTTTGACGGCGTCGGGATGGACGTATTGGGTGACCGAGATTTCGGAAGGCGCGGCGTGTTCGCCGTCGCGGGCGCCGAAAACCTCGTGGCAGACGGCAGCGACCTGCCTGTTGTTGAACCAGTTGACCAGCTTGCAGCGGAACTCGGCCCGGTTGGCGCCAGGCATGTTACCGGCTTGGGCAGGGGCCGTGGCATAGGCCTCATAGAACGCCGAATTGACCGTCGGGATATTGCCGCCGTGGCCGTTGACGAACATGAAGCGGTCGAAGCCGTGGCGCACCAGGGAATGAACGTAGTCGCAAATCACACTGGTCAAGGTCGAGGGCCGCATGGTCATGCTGCCGGGGAACGACATGTGATGCTCGGCCATGCCGATGTTGATGACCGGCCCGACCAGGGCGCCGGTTTCCTCGCCGACACGGTTGGCCACGACCTCGGCGGTGATGGCATCGGTGCCGAGCAGACCGGTGGGCCCGTGTTGCTCGGTTGAGCCGATCGGCACGATGATGCCGCTCGAGCTTTGAAGATATGTCTCGACTTCCTGCCAGGTGCATTTGTGAAGCTGCATTGCTCGGCCCTCCGCGCCGCCGTTGAATTAGGCCGGCACCCTAGCTTCCCGTGGCCAGGTCATAAAGGCCAAATAGCATCTTGCCCTCAATGATGGCTATACTGCCGCGTAAATGCGGCGCGCGGTCACCACGCAACACCACCGTACAGCACGACTGGCAACCATGAACCACGAAACGTGACAGTCTACGGTTCCCGCCCAGGGCCTCGTCAGCTACATGGCGGAGAGCGCCGAATCGTCGCTCTTTCGCAATGGCAGGGTGCTGACACGGCGTGACCGCGACGGCAACGACGCGGGTCATGACGGCATCGACACCGCGGAACTGACGATTGCCATCGGTGACGCGCGGCCGCTGACCGGCACGAGTCGAAGGACCATCGCCGTTCACGGCTTCGAACTGCTGGACTGCCCGTTGGCGCGGCCCGGTATCGACTTCTACGATCACCAGCAGGTGGTGCGCGATTATTACCCTGAATGCGCCGCAATCGTGCGCGAGGCGACGAACGCGGCCCATGTTCTCGCCTTCGATCACAACATCCGCTCGACCGCGGGCAAGGAGAGCCGGCGGCAAATCTCGGGCGGCCAGCAAGTGCAGGGACCGGCGCATCTTGTCCACGGCGACTACACCCTGACCAGCGGTCCGCAACGGCTGCGCGACCTGGCGAAACCGCCCAGCATCAACGACACCTTGCGCTCGGTCCTACCCGAGGGTGAGGCGCTGCTCGAACAGGCGATGGTCGATCGGGCGCTCGCCGGGGATGGGCGATTCGCGATCATCAATGTCTGGCGCAATATCGATGACGCGGTGGTCGAGAGCGAATCTTTAGCCCTGTGCGACGGCCAGACAGTCCATACAGACGACCTGATCGTCTTCGAGATTCACTACCACGACCGCATCGGCGAGAACTATTTCGCCAAGTTCTCGGCACAACACGGCTGGTGGTGGTATCCGGCAATGGCCCGCCATGAGGCCCTGTTGATCAAGCAGTGGGACTCCCAAGGTGAACTCGCGCGCTCCGGCGGCGCCCGGTCCGATAGCAGTGTCGGCGACGGCCGGGCGCCCCGCACCTTCAGCTTTCACACCGCTTTCAAAGACCTCGGCGCGCCGCGCGCCGCGCGCGACCGCCAGAGTATCGAGGTGCGCTGCATCGTGGTCTACGAGTGATACCAGGCAGCTTGGTATAAACCACGGACGAAGCCCTTTCGTGCTTTCAAACCGTGCCCCTTGGCGTAAAGTGCCGGGCAACGAGAGCGTCTTCAGACAATATGGAGCCGCTCTAGATCCC
>JAYGEF010000282.1:0-3045 GCA_046582535.1 Alphaproteobacteria bacterium | reverse complement strand
TCTCGCCATCGGGATCGATTTCGACAGCCGTGGGCGCGGCATCCACATCAAGGGTAAAACGCTCAATGCGGTCCTCGAAGGGAACCCGGAAGCGATGCGGACCGTCACTGGTCTCCACGGTCACCGGCACCGAGACCGCATAGGCCGGATAGTCCTGGATCAAGGTGAAGGTAACCTGGTGGCCATCGCCACTGGGCGTGGTCCGGACGCTTTTGAGACGCAGCGCCGGAGCGCCGGCCTGGTCAACCCATTGCTCGAAGAAGCGCCCGAGATCGTGGCCCGAGGTCGCCTCGAAAACCCCCCGCAAATCATCCCACGAAGCGCGCTTGAAGCGGAATTGCTCCCATAACAGTCGCGTCCCCGCGTCAAAGGCCTCGGTTCCGATGTCGGCCTGGAGCATGACGAAAATCATCGCCACCTTGTTGTAACCGAGGATGCGCGAGGCGCCGTGGTAGCGCGATACGAAGGTGTTGACCGGCTCGTCGGAGCGCCGCGGCATGGCCGCGTAATCGGCCAGCCAGCGAAACCGCATGGCGCGCCCCTGGCCCTTGACCTGGGCAAAGGCGTAATCGGCCATGAAGGTGGTTAGCCCCTCGGCCCAGTTGCCTGTGGTGTAGTCCACGTAGACACCGTTGCCCCACCAGTTATGCAGCACCTCGTGGCCCAGGGAGGTCTCGAGAATGAACGGCAGGCGTAGCACCTTGGTTCCCATGTAGGTCATGCCGGGGAAGCCGAGGCCCACCTGCATGGGTGTGGAGACCACATGAAAACCGGGGAACGGATAGGCTCCGACCGTATCGCTGTAGCGGTCGATATAGATCGCGCTCTTATCCAGATAGGCGTCCGACAATCCAGCGAGTTCGGAATGGAAATAGGTCCGCAGAAGAATTTCGCCATGCTGGCGCTCGCCAATTTCGTAAGGCCCGGCAAGCACCATCAGATCATTAGCCGGCCAGTCCACGGCAAAACGCGCCCGGTAGCGGCCATCGGCTATCCCCTCCTCCACAAGGGTGCCGGGGGCCACGGCGCGATGGTCCTCGGGCACATCAATTTCCACCGTATAGGTGAACATCTCATCGCCGAAGTCGGGATACCAGCCACCGCGACTTGGCAGGTAGACCCCATCCGGCCCGGCGCTCGGCGTACGAGCGTTGGCCGACAGCCTGATGGTATCGATGGGCTTGATCTTTCCCTTGTAGCGCAGCGATACCCGATGCTCGGCGCCGCCCCCCAGGGATAGCTGCCAGACGCCGTCCTTCTTGCTGAACTTGGTCGACGGCCCCTGGAGTTTCATGCGGTTCAGGCCCCAGCCCTCGAGGAGTTCAAGGCGGGCATTGCCGGCGCCGAGGACCCGCAGATCATCGGTGATGACGGCCTTGCCGCTGACCGGATCGAGGGTAACACCGAGATCATGGTGAATACGCACCGGCAACGATTGGCCCGACACCACTGTCGGACCAAGGGCAATGACAGCCATAACAATGAGCGTGATACGGATCATGGCGCGGCCTCGGGTTCAGGGGGAAAACGGGCGACGAGTTCGACGTGCTGGCCGCCCCGTTCGATCGACAGGGGCAACCAGGTGCCGGGCGCCTGGCGCTGGATCACCGCAACCAGATCGGCGGGTTCGGCCATGGCCAGGCCCGCGGCTTCGACAATTATATCGCCGGCCATAATGCCGGTGACCTGGGCAATGCTATCGGGCGACACCCCGAGCACGGTCAGAGCGCCGGCATTGCCCTGGATCATGACACCGAGGCGCGGCTTATCCCGCGACACAGCCATGGGAGACGCGGCAACACCGAATACAGCATCCGCCAGACCCGGCACCAACAACTGGCTGCAATCGCGACCCTGGTCCCAGGGCAGCAGCACGGCGCTATTGGGAACACCCAGAGCGGCCAATTGGTGGGGCACACCATGGCCGCCTTCCAGGTGCCCGCTGCCGACGACGCCGATAACCAGGGCGCGATCGCCAAACCCGGCGAGGGCCTCGGCCATGGCCCGGTCCCATGTTAGTTGGGCATCCATGAAGCGCTGAAATCCGGGGTCGTCAATTCTAATCGCTTCCGGCTCGCCAGGGTCTTCCATCATGTGATGGCTGCCCATGGCCTGGTGTTCCCGGTAGATTTCGATCAGCTCGTCCACATAGGCCGGTTCGGGCGCTGCCGGGTCGCCCACGCCTTCGCGCTCTTCAAGGGGTACGGCGTCCCAGCCGGCCTCAGCGACCCCGTCGATCAATGCCCGGTCAACGTTGAGCGCCACCATGGGCAGACGATTCATGCGGGCGAAATGGAACAGCGGCATGTAGAGCCCGGGGTCGTATCCCCAAACCTGGCTCCAACCCACGGCCTCAAGGAAACCAGCCTCGTCGTAGTCGCCGGCGACCCAGCGGTCGAGCACCGGCTGGACCCGGCGGGGGAACATCTCGAAGCCGAGAACCACGTCGCCGACCCGGGCGTGGAGCGCAGCCAGGGTCTGTAATTGCCAGCGGTGATGGTCAGGGTTGTCGTGGATCTCGCCGAGCAGCACCACGGCGCTTTGACTGGCCCGGTCGAGTACCGCCTCCGGCGCGCCGCCAACCAGATCATACCATTCACCCGTCCCGACGCAGATGCTGTCATCGGCGCGTATGGAGGCGCCGACCACCAACAATGCCAGGACCAAGCATACTGTTTTCACCATGGCCGAATTCGACTAGGCAACGCTGGCGCGAGGCGCAAGCCGGGACAACTGGCCACAGCCGGCCAATTCGCTATGGATGCCCAGGGTCTGGCAGGCGGCAAACAGCATGGCCTGATTGGATGAAATTACCGGTTTGCCGAGGGCCGCCTCGAGCCGCTCGATAACTTCAATACTGCGCATGTCGGTGCAGGACAGCACGATGGCCTCGGCCTCGGCGCTGTCGGCGCGGCGGCCCAACTCGAACACCGCGTCCGGCGACAGTTGACCCTGGGTAACGTTGTCGAGGGCGACACCGACATCGGCTCGGGAAACCGTCTCGATCCCCGCACCGTCAAGAAACGAAATCGCCAGATCGTTGAT
>JAYGEF010000218.1:0-4196 GCA_046582535.1 Alphaproteobacteria bacterium | reverse complement strand
GGCGTCGCCCTCTACACCGGCTGGTCAACCACCGAGGAGAGGGCGGACAACGGCGACCGCAAGTTCCTGACCGGCGCCGAGGCGACTATCGCCGAAGACATTCAGGCGCTCGAAGCCATGGGCGTGAGTGATCTGTTGCTCGGCTTCAGGCGCGACACCCTGGAGGCCTCGCTGGATAACATGCAGTATTTCGCCGACGACATCTGGGCACGGGCCAAATAGCGCCAAATCGTTAGCGCTTGAACGTCGCCACCCACTGTTCGCGGGTGATGCTGAAATACGGCGAGTCATCGCCGAAGGCGCGGCGCGTTCCCCGGTGGGTCAGGCCACACTCGCCGAGGACGTTCCATGAGGCCACATGGTTTTCATCAACGACGGCGATGACCTGTTCGAGGGTCGTTTCCGCGAAGGTAAAACGTAACAGACGCCGGCAGGCTTCCGTGGCGTAGCCCTTGCCCCAGGCCGATGGTTTAAAAAAATAGCCGATCTCTATCTCGGCCTCGGGCATGGCGTCCGGGACCACCAGATTCCAATCGTTGTCGTCCTCTTCGGCGGAAAACGGCAACAGGTACGTATCGCCGAATTTTTCGCCGGTAATCCGATCAGTGATGCACCAGATGCCGATACAGCCGCCACCGCTGCGTTTGATCCAGGTCGGCATGTCGGCGACGACCTGATCCGGAGTCGCCGGTTCCTCAACGAATTTAATGACAGCCGGGTCGGTAAACGTCTCTATCGCCAAATCAACGTCCGACAGAATCACGGGCCGCAACAACAGGCGTTCGGTGGTGAGGTTCAGTTCCATGATCTAGGGCAATCCCGCCAGCAGTTCGTCGACGCATTGGACGACGTCCCTGCCCGCCGTGTCGATAACCAGATTGTCTTGATCCCAGGGGTCGTATTCCCGATCGACAACGTTCTGCCAGGTGGGCTGAGCCAGGCCCTTGATGTCCGAGGTACGGGTTTTGACCCGGCGCCGGTGTTCAACGGCATCCGAGCAAATCACCTCCACGTCGATCGATGGGCAGCCGGCTTCGGCGGCGGTGTCACGCCAGCCGGTGCGGGACAAGCCGATGGGATTGACCGAGTCCGCGATCACCGTCCGGCCGAGGCGCAGATTATCCACCGCCACGGCATAGCCGACCAGATACCCGGCCTCCTCGGCGGTCTCAACGCCGAGGCTGGAGCGGGTAATGGCCTGCTCCATGGTGTCAATGCGCAGGTAGGTGGCGGCCAGACGCCGGGCCAGTTCGCGCCCCACCGTGGACTTACCACTACCGGGTAGCCCGGCGAGAATAATCAGCACGCGATTGCTCCATAAAAAAAGGGGCCGGCGATGAACGCCGGCTCCGATGGTACCAAAGTTCAGATCTAGAAGCCCGCTTTGATCTCTTCGAACAGGGCGATGTACTTCTCGCGGACTTCCGGCTTGATCTCGTCGAAGAAGCGGCTGTCCTTGAGGAAGCTGACAGGATCGCTGATCCCGAGATCGATCAGGGTCTGCTTCGGCACCTGATCGAACCCCTTCATGTTCGAGTGGCCATAGCCGTACTCGGTGGTCAGGTAGACCCCGGTCTCCGGCAACGACATGGCGTTGAGATACTCATAGGCTTTCTCTTCGGGGCCTTCACCGGTGGCGATAAGCACCGAGCCGCAAACCCAGGTGTAAATGCCTTCCTTGGGGTTCATGTACTCGATGGGAATGCCCTGCTTCTTGAGCTCAAGCACCGAGCTGTTCCAGGCGTAGGAGGCGACCAGTTCGCCACTTGCCAGACCCTGCTCAACGGCGGTGATGTCGGTCCAGTAGAAGCGCAGCACCTCGCGTTGCTTGCGCATCATCTTGGTCGCCTCGACCATCTCCTCGTCGGTCATGTCGAACGGGTCGGCGGCGCCGATCAAGGCACCGACAACGCCGAACACACCATCCACGGAATCGTAGATGCCAAGCCGGCCGGCGTATTTTTCGTCGAACAGGATATTCCACGAGTGATTTTCCTCGCCGGAATATTCGGGCGCCAGATCGGGGCGGAACAGCACCGAGCTGTTGCCCCAGTCGATCGGTAGGAAGTGGTGCTTACCACCGAAGATGCCCATTTCCAAATCACGCAGGTTAGGGAACAAGTCATCCCAATGCTCAAGCCGCAAGGTATCGAGCGCCTTAAGCAGCCCGGCATCGTACCAGCGACCCAGACTGTAGGTGCAGGGATGGGCGAGATCGGGCTTGAAACCGGCCCGCATCTTCTGGAAGCCCTCTTCCTCCTCACCCCACAAGGCATAGCTGGGCACCATGTTGTAGCGTTCGATGTAGCTGCCCATGAACTCGGGAATATCGTAACCGGACCAGGTAAAGACCAGCAGTTCTTTGTCTTTTTCAACCTCTTCCTGGGCCCGGACCGCCGTCGGCAGCACCGGCATGACGACGCTGGCCACACCGACAGACGCCAACACCTTGTTCACGTCACGGCGGGTAATGTCGTGGCCGTTCAGGCGACTCTTGAATTCGGTTATGTCCATAATCTTGGTCATGGCCTCTCCTCCCCTATAGTGATGACGAAATACGCAGTGACTAGAAACCACGCTACCACCGAAATTGGCGGGTAGCGAATCTGGAAGACTCAACCGTTTGGGCGGGCGGCATCGCTCGACAATGGTTGCGATTGCGCGGACCATGGCCGACGACGCCGGTATCATACGGAAACTCGCCCCCATGAAAGTTGTCTCGTCCTATCCTCACGCGGTCCGTGAGGTCGAACACCAGTGGATCGAACTTGGCGACGGCTGCCGGCTGGCGGCGCGGCTGTGGATGCCGGACGATGCCGAAGCCCGCCCGGTGCCGGCGATCCTCGAGTACCTGCCCTACCGCAAACGCGATTCCACCCGCCAGCGCGACAACGCGCGCAATCCCTACATCGCCGGCCACGGCTATGCCTGCGTGCGGGTCGAACTGCGCGGCACCGGTGACAGCGACGGCGTCTATCACGACGAATACCTGCCCCAGGAGCAGAGCGATGGCGCCCAGGTCATCGACTGGATCAGCCGCCAGCCGTGGTGCGACGGCAATGTCGGCATGATCGGGATTTCATGGGGCGGTTTCAACGGCCTGCAGGTCGCCGCCCTGCAGCCGCCGGCCCTGAAGACGATCCTTTCCGTGGGCTCGACCGACGACCGCTACGCCTCCGACGTGCACTATTTCGGCGGCTGCCTGACCAAGGACAACATCGACTGGGCGGCGGTGATGTTCTCGTACAATTCGGCGCCGCCGGACCCTGAGATCGTTGGCGATCAGTGGCGCGACATGTGGTTGGAGCGCCTGGCGGCGAACCGGCCCTGGGCGATCCAGTGGCTGGAGCATCAGCGCCGCGACGCTTACTGGCAACAGGGCTCCGTGGCCGAGGACCTGAGTCACATCAAAATTCCGGTCTACGCGGTCAGCGGCTGGGCCGACAATTACTCCGAGGCCATTCCGCGCCTGCTGGCCGGGCTTGAAGGCCCGCGCAAGGGCCTGATCGGCCCGTGGGCGCACAACTACCCCCAGGACGGCAAGCCGGGGCCGGCCATGGGCTTTCACCAGGAATGCCTACGCTGGTGGGACCATTGGCTCAAGGGTATCGACAGCGGCATCATGGACGAGCCCCTTTTCCGGGTGTGGATGCAGGACAGCGTGCCGCCGCGCACGTCCTACGTCCATATGCCGGGCCGCTGGGTGGCCGAGGCGGCATGGCCGTCGCCGCGCATCCAGTGGTCGCGCCTGGCGCTCAATCCGGGGCGTATCGACGAGGACGCCGGGCCGGAGACATCCCTGGTCCTCAACTCCCTGCAGACCACGGGCCTGACCCAGGGCGAGCTCGGCCGCTACGGCGAAGGCGGCGAGTTCCCCAGCGATCAGCGCGAGGACGACGGCAGTTCCCTGGTTTTCGACTCTGAACCCCTAAGCGAGCGCCTCGAAATCCTTGGCGCGCCGATTGTCGAGTTGACACTGTCGAGCGACCGGCCGGTCGCCTTCGTCGCCGTGCGGCTTAACGATGTGGCGCCCGACGGCGCCTCGACCCGGGTGCGCCATGGCGTCCTCAACCTGACCCAGCGGGACGACCGCGAACACATTGCGCCGCTGGTTCCCGGCGAGCGTTACACGGTGCGCGTGGAACTCGACGATATCGCCCACAGTTTTGCCGCCGGGCATCGGGTCGCGGTGTCGG
>JAYGEF010000457.1:0-5682 GCA_046582535.1 Alphaproteobacteria bacterium | reverse complement strand
GATCCATGGTCGCCTGGGCGTTGTCCAGGCTGCTCTCGATCGGTGGTACTTGCACGGTCATGCGATCGCTCTGACCACTGTGCCAGCGTCCGGCCGACGATCCGAGCACCATGGCGCCGGCCAGAGCCAGAGCCGCGAGATAAACCATGAGCGCCACGATCCACGGCAGGTAGCGGTTCGCCGGATCGGCGTCGAGCGCCAGGTCAGCCCCGCGTCCCAGCATCTCAACCGGACTTGAGGTGGGGTTCAGAGCCATCGACCAGGCAACCCTCGTGAAGATGCAGGGCGGGATGCTTGAAACGGGCGACGAAGTCCCGGTTGTGGGTCGCGATCAGCACCGTGGTGCCGAGCTTGTTAAGCTCCTCAAAGAGATGCAGCGACCGCAAGCTGAGATCCGGATCGAGGTTGCCGGTGGGCTCGTCGGCAAGCAGCAGTTGGGGCCGCGCGATGACCGCCCGGGCGATGGCCAGGCGCTGCTTCTGGCCACCGGAAAACGCCGCCGGGCCAAGGTCGTGATCGTCGGTCAGGCCAACCCAGTTAAGCAACTGGCCGACATGGTCGCGAATCAGCGTGTCGCTGACCCCGGCGATTCGCAGCGGCAAGGCGACGTTCTCGAACGCCGAAAGATGATCGAGCAGGCGGAAGTCCTGGAACACCACGCCGATACGCCGGCGCAGGGCGGGCAGCGCCTCGCGGGGCGCGGTGGCGATATCCTGATCGAACAGGGTAACCAGACCCCGAGACGGCTTGTGAGCCAGATAGAGCAGCTTGAGCAGCGAGGATTTTCCGGCGCCGCTAGGCCCGGTGAGAAAATGAAATGACCCCGGCTCCAGCTTGAAACTTATATCGCGCAGCACTTCGGAGCCGGTGCCGTAGCGCATGCCGACGTTCTCGAAACGAACCAAATTAGGCCCCCTTTTCCGCCCTGCCGATGGGCGAACGACTGTCGCGCCAGAGAATGACACAACCGCGCCGCCGCCGTCCAGCACGCCGCTCTGAAGCGCCGGACGCAGCCTTGCCATGGCGCCGGCAAAGCGCCTATAAGTAGGCGGTTTTAAGGCGAAAATCGCAACCATGATCCTGACCTGCCCGTCCTGCTCAACGCGTTACCTGATCGATCCGACGTCACTTGGCGTGGCCGGGCGGGTGGTGCGCTGTGCGCGCTGCTCTCACAGCTGGAGCGAGGTGCCGCCCGAGGACATGCCCAAGCTGGTCGATGTCCTGCCGCCGGCCGAGAAGATCAAGCCGATCCCGCCAGGCTCGAACCTGCCGGCCCTACAGAAAACTCGCATCAAGACGGCCTGGGTGGGCTGGGCCGCCCTGTTCGCGGTCATCGTCGCGGTGGCCGCCGGCACACTCCTGGCGCGTGACCGCATCATCGCCGTGTGGCCCGGCGCGGCACAAATTTATGCCGGCCTCGGCCTCGATGAATACGCCGCGGGGCGAGGTCTGGTGGTGCGCAATGTCCAGAAGGGCTCATCGTCGGAGGATGGTAAGAGAATCGTCACGGTAACCGGTGAAATCACCAATATTTTCGATCACAGTCGCGACGTTCCGCGGGTTATCGTCCAGGTGCTGGACGCTACGCAGAATGTCATCGACGCAGGCTATGCGGTTCCTGCCGACAGCGAACTGGCACCTGGCCAGACGACGGTGTTCAGCATCCGCATTACCGACCCGCCAAAAAACGCGGCCAGCCTGAATGTGGTCCTTGAAGGGTCCGAGATGTAATGGCCGACGCGGTCGATAGACGCGATCATGGCGCCGGCTGAACCGCTCCACGTCGAACCGCTTTACAGCACCCAGGTCATCGCCGACCGGGTCGAGGCTCTGGCTGGCGAGATTGCCGCGACCATGCCCGGCGATGTGGTCGTGGTCGCAATTCTAAAGGGTGGGTTCGTCTTCGCCGCCGATCTGATCCGCGCCCTCCACGGCGCCGGCATGACTCCGCGGGTCGATTTCATGACCCTGTCGAGCTACGGCGAGGGCACCGAGAGCAAGGGCAACGTGACCATCGCCCGCGATATCAGCGACGACGTGCAGGGCCGGCATGTACTGATCGTCGACGATATTTTGGAATCGGGCCGCACCGTCGCCGCCGCCAAAGCATTGCTGCTGGAACGCGGTGCGGATGCCGTGAAAGTCTGCATGCTGCTCGACAAGCCGGGGAAACGGAAAATCGCCTGCGAGGCCGACTTCGTGGGATTCGCTGTTCCCGACCGCTTCGTGGTCGGCTATGGTCTCGATTACGCGCATTACTATCGCGATCTCCCGTACATCGGTACGATCGACGATCAGTAGGTCAGGGAATAGGTCAATGGCGAGAATTCTGATTGCCGAAGATGAGCCGTCGGTCCGCGAGTTCGTCAATCGGGCGCTGCTTCAGCGCGGCCACGAGGTCACCGTGACCTGCGACGGCAGCGAGGCGCTCGACGCCCTGCAGGACGGTACCTTCGATCTGCTGCTCGCCGACATTGTCATGCCCCAGCTCGACGGCGTCGGCCTGGAGCTCAAGGTGGCCAAGGATTTTCCTGATCTGCGGATCGTCCTGATGACCGGCTACGCGGCTGAACGCGACCGCGCCCACAACCTCGACGCCCTGGTCCACCAGGTGGTCAACAAGCCCTTTTCCCTAAGCGAAATCTGCGACACTGTCGATGCCGCTTTAAAGACCTCGCCTGAACTCCACTAGACCCGCTCTGCGCAAATGGAATTGCGAGAAAAGACTTTTACCACCAAGTCACCAAGGGCACCAAGGAAGTCAGGACGTTGCGGGGGCAACGCTTCTCTTGGTGCCCTTGGTGACTTGGTGGTAAAGAAACTTCGTTTCTAAAACCGCTTTAACAGGCGTCTTATATACTCGCGCTCAAGCGCCGGCCGATCGTATTCGGCGGCGCGTCTATAGAGTTCATCGAGAATATCGCGGCTGCGCTGAATATCGGCCTGATCGGGAATTTTTGTCATGCTCTCGTCCTGCATGCCTTGACCAAGCATACCGCGGCCCAGAGGGTCGAGGTTTTCGCCGAGGCCGCCGACCATGCCGCCGGGGCGCGGCGGCGCCCGCCCGGTCTGCTCCATGAGGGTCTCGAGAATCGATTGTGCGCCGTCGCGCATCTGTTCGATGGACTGGGTCTGGGGATCGATAGCCTGTCCCGCCAGCGCCGCCGCCAGAGCCTGTTGCGCCTCACGCATGGACCGATCAGCACGGTTGAGCGGCAGCGGGATCTGCTGCCCAGTCTCGCCCCAGCGGCGCATCAAGGCGCCAAGCTTGTCGCGAATATCCTGCTGGGCGGCGGCGCCCTGTTGGAACGAGTTCGCGTCGATGTCACTGCTCCGCCCCTGGGACATGCGGAAGGTTTCGTCGAGAAGCTTCTGCTGGGCGTCCATCAAGCTTTCGAGATCCCGCAGGATTTTTTCGCCCTCGCCCTGGCCTTGCCGATTTTCACCCATCATGGTGCTGGCCCGCATGTTCTCCAGGGCTATCTGTAGTTGCGCCAGCAACTCCCGCGCCGCGTCCCGTGAGCCGGTACGCGCCAACTCGCGGACCTGTTCGATGAGATCACGAATCTGATCGCGCTCGATGGACTGCAGTATCTCTTCCTCGAGGCTCGGCCCCTCTTCCCGCTGGGCCATGGCCTGCTCGATCATGGCGTCGAGGAACTGGTCCAGCGCCTTGAGCAACTCATCCACAAGCTTGTCGATTTCCGCATCGCTGGCATTGCTCGCCAGGGCATCCAGCAAGGCCTGCTCGGCGGCGCGCAGGATCTGCTCGGCGAGCGCCAGCGGGCCGTCTTCGATGGTCAAGGCGAGGTCCCACAGCAAAAGCTGCACGCTATCGATGACCTCGTCGGAGAGATCGTAGAACAGCCGCCAGCGGGCCGCGCGAAGACCAAGGAATACACTCAGTTCGTCAAAGAAATGGTCGGGCCGCGAGGCGATATCGTCGAGGGCGTTGCTGACCTCGTTACGCGACGACGGGTCGAGCACCAGCTTGCGTCGCTCCTCGACAATGCGCCGCGCCACCGGATGACTGAAGATGCGTTCGGGCAGTTCGGTGACAACCGCCTCACTGGTGCCGGTCTGGCCGACCGCATCGGTGGCGACGAAGCTGATCGTCACGGCGACACCAGCCCAGGGGTGGGGTGTCAGATCATGAAAGCTGACTTCCTCGGCCAGGGTCGCATTACCACCGGGCAGACGCAGATCGAGAGAGAAATACTGGTTCGGGTCACTCAACAGCGCGACAATCGCCACCACCGACACCAAACCGTAGTCGTCCTCGGCAATATAATTGAGCATGAGCGCCGCGCGCTGGCTGCGGCCCGGCGGCGAAGCGAACTCGATGAGCGGTGGTTGGTCGGTGACAACCGATAGCGGCCAGGTCGCCAGGGCATCGCCGTTCTGGGCCACCACCAGGCGCTTGCCGCCAGTCAGAGTGGTCGTCAGTTCAAAATTGGCCGCATCGACCTTGTCAAAGGCGATCGTCTGGTCGTCGATCCCGAGGGTCGGCGTGCCCAAGCCGCCGTGAACCCGGGCCAGTACGGTGCTGCCGCTCGGCACCACAACCTTGGTCGGCTGAACCGCCGACAACTGAATCTCGCCGGCCGCCAGAAACAGCGGCGCCACTCCCGTGTAGGCCGGCGGCGTCAGCCACAAGGTAAGCTCCGCTGGACCCATATCGGCGCCGGCAAAATTGGGCTGGAAGGCGCGCGCCAGACGATTGCCGCTGTCGCCGCCGGCGGCGACGAAGGCGAGGACCAGAACCAGCAGCAGCGCGACCCGTAGGGCCAGCGGATCGTGGCGCGCCAGACGCGGCGACGCCATGCCGACCCGCAACCAACGGGCGCGCTCGGCCATGCGCTCGCGGTGAACCCGCCACAGCGCCAGGGACTGCTGATCGCCGACACCGGCTACCGGACGATCATTGAGCAGGCTCAGGGGCCGGTGGTCGAGGCCACTGGCCAGCTCGAGGCGGCGGATCGCCTCGACCTCGTCGGGCATGGTCACGCGGCGCAAGCCGTGAACCAGAGCCACGGCGACACCGGCGCCGAACAGAATCAAGGCGCCGGCATGGAGCCAACCGGGCACCAGGCGCCATAAATCAAACAATGTGGCGACGAGAAACAACCCGGCGACCGCCGCTGCCGGCCAGATAGCGGGCCACACGCGTTCCCAGATCAGCGCCAGTTTAGCCAGCCACAGCCGGCGGCGCACGGCGCGGGCCAGGGACCGGGGTCCATCGACACGGGCCATTAAGCCGCGCCCCGGTCACGGGTTGGCGCGTTTGACAGCCAGTCCGGCAGGGCTTCGAGGGACACCATCTCGTCGTAATCGGGCCGCCGCCGGATCACCGCGAAGCGCTCGCCAGTGACCAATACTTCGGGGACCAGGGGCCGCATATTGTAACTCGACGCCATGATGGAACCATACGCCCCCGCAGTCCGAAACACCACCAGATCACCGGTCGAAACCGGCGGCAGGGGCCGCTCGACGGCGAAGGAATCGCCGCTTTCACAAATCGGCCCGACCACGTCGGCGGGAGTGACGGCGGCGTCCTCGGTGGGCGCCACCACCGGCTCGATATGGTGGTAGGCGCCGTACAGCGCGGGCCGCGGCAAATCGTTCATGGCCGCGTCAACGATGACGAAACGCCGACCGGCGGATTCCTTAACATAGACCACG
>JAYGEF010000309.1:0-1524 GCA_046582535.1 Alphaproteobacteria bacterium | reverse complement strand
GGAAGAATGCCCACGTGGAACTCAGGGTAGCCGAAGCTGGCGTTGTCGGCCGCCAGCACCACGTCGCAGGACAGCGACAGCGTCATGCCGCCGCCTCGGGCAACGCCGGCGACCGCGGCAATTGATGGCTTTCCCAGGTTGTGCTGGACGTCGAACAGCTCGATGTACAGCCGCTGCAAAAGCGCGCGCATCATGGCCGAGCCGCCATCCAAGACCAATTCAAGATCGAGCCCGGCGCAAAACGCCTTTTCCAGGGCTGACGTCAGGATAACCGCGCGAATGCCGTCGTCGTCGCCGGCCCGTTTCAGGGCCGCGATCAGGCCGTCGAGAATGGCGATATCGAGAGTGTTGAGTGTGGGCTTGTCCAGGGCGATGATGGCGACCGGGCCATGGACGCTATAGGTTATTGTATCTCTAGTTGTCATGGGGTTTAGCCGGCCGGTTTGACGTCGGTCGCCTCGGGCCCCTGCACGCCGTCGGTCACCGCGTAGCGCACCGTGTCACCGGGACTGATGGCGGCGCCCGACGCGACGCGACTGAATACAATATCGCCGCCGCCATCGGCAGGCTCGATGAAGCCATAGCCGCGGGTGGCGTCGAACCAGACAACCTTACCTTTCATGAGACCTCGGGTGGGAATTGGATGGCGTTACCTGTCGGCATGTGAAAATCACGCTTTGAGGCGCCCTGTCAATGACCAACACAACGGCCCGGCCGGACAAGAAAAGACTTGCGGGGTGAGGCGGGATGCGTAATATCCATCTTGCATTGAGTTGAGGGCTTGGCGACCGGATTGGGCCCTCGTGTGTAAAGTGGGCTTCCGGCCCACTTTTTGTATTTAGAGCCTGGGTTTAATGGATGGCCTCCGAATTGGAGAGTGGGATCGAGCGTCTTATTGCGCCGGCCCTTGATGCGTTGGGCTACGACGTGGTGCGGGTCAAAATGACGTCCCAGTCACCGCGTACGTTGCAGATCATGGCCGAGCGTCATGACCGCGTTGCCATGACCGTGGACCATTGCGGCGAGATCAGTCGGGTGGCGTCCGCGTTGCTCGATGTGGAAGATCCGATTGGTGGCGCCTACAGCCTTGAGGTCAGTTCACCAGGGATCGACCGGCCGTTGGTGCGCGCAGGCGATTTCGAGCGTTTCGCTGGCCATCTGGCGAAGATTGAAACCGGCCGGCCCTGTGATGGGCGAAAACGTTTTCGCGGCGAGTTGCTGGGCTTTGGTGATGGCGAGGTGCGGATTACGGTTGATGGCGAGGTTTTCGCCGTCCCCCATGACGACATCGTCGCGGCGAAGCTGGTGCTGACCGACGAACTGATTGCGGCGAGCGAAAAATTGGAGCTTGGGTAAATGGAAACCGAAACCGAGACCGGCACAGGGTTTAACCTGGTCGAAATGCTTCAGGTGGCCGATGCGGTCGCCCAGGAGAAGGGCATCGACCGGGAAACCGTGCTCGATGCCATGGAGCAGGCGATCATGCACGCCGGCAAGCGCAAATACGGCCAGGAGCACGACATC
>JAYGEF010000215.1:0-3472 GCA_046582535.1 Alphaproteobacteria bacterium | reverse complement strand
GCCCGCGGTGGGTGGCGGCCTTTGGCTCGATGACCTCGCGACGATGGGTTTTGAGCTGGGCAAAGGTACCGGCCTCGTCGTGCGCCATGAGACGGCTGTAGCGGACCACGTCGGCAGCCAGAATCGTCGTAAGCCTCCGCTCGATGCCGTCCCCTGCCACCGCTGCGTCCCCTACCCCACGTTGATTGTTGCGGGCAGTCTATGTAACCCGGATGAGCGAGTCCAACGCCTTGGCGTATGGGTAGAGCCTATTGCCGCGAACCAATGGTGGGCTAACATGGCGGCGGAATAGGGAAAGGATACGCCATGGCCAAGTCGGTTTTCGCCCCCGGGTTCAAGGAGGCGCCCTATTGGTGGGAAGCGGCTCCGCGGCGGCCCAAAGACGCTGACGCGGTGCTGCCGGCCAAGGCCGATGTGGTGGTGGTCGGAGCCGGGTTTACCGGCCTGTCGGCGGCATTGACCCTGGCTCGCCATGGCCGCCAGGTGGTCGTCCTCGATGCCGAGGCGCCGGGCTTCGGCGCCAGCTCGCGAAACCACGGCTACGTGGGCGTGGCGCCCATGGCATCGTTCTCGGCTCTGGCCAAACGGTTCGGCATGGAGCGGGCGGCCGGCATTTACCGCGAGACGCACGCCGCCTTCAAATTTGTCACCGAGCTAATCGAACGCGAACAGATCCACTGTCATTACCGCCAGTGCGGCCGGGTCTACTGGGCCTACAACCGCGCGCAACTCGACTACAAGACTCGCGATCTCGAACTCATGCAGGAGCACGCCGGCATTGAGGGCTACGTCATCGCTCCCGAGGACACGCGGCGCGAGACCGGGTCGGATATTTATTATGGCGGCGTTGCGTTTCCCGGCACCGGCGCCTGTCACCCGGCGCTCCTGGTCAACGGCCTCATCGATCGTGCCGAGGCCGCGGGCGCGATGGTGCTTGGCCATACTCGCGTTCTCACCACCGAGCGGCGGGGACAAAGTTTTGACGTGACGACCAGCCGGGGAACGATCGAGGCCGGCGACGTGGTGGTCGCGACCAACGGCTACATCGGCAAGGAGGCGCCTTACTTGCGGCGCCGTATCATTCCCATGACGGCACATATCGCGGCCACCGAGCCGGTGCCCCAGGAAACCCTCGACCAGCTCTTTCCCACAGGCCGTCTCGCCCTCAATTTGCGCAGAAATTTCCAAACATGGTGCATCGCGCCGGACGAGCCGCGAGTCATATTTCTCGGCCAGACCATCCGCCCGGTGCGCGATGACAATCGAATCGCCACGGCGTTGCACCAGGAGATGTGCGAAATTCATCCGGAACTCGCCACTGTCGGCCTCAGTCATTACTGGAACGGGCAGTTGGGGATGACGTTCGATACAGTGCCCCATATCGGGCGGCACGATGGTGTCTATTACGTCCTTGGCATGAACGGCGGCGGACTGCCTTCGGGCACGCATCTCGGCAACAAAGTCGCCCTCAAGCTGCTGGGGGAACCGGGCAGCGAGACGGCGTTCGACGACCTGCCGTTCAAGACCATGCCGTTCTATACCGGCCGGCCCTGGTTCACCCCGCTCATCGGGGCTGCGCGGCAGGCGCTGGCACTGTTGGAGCGGCCCGGCGCGGGCTAGGTGGACGGGGCGGATCACGTGCCCGGCCCGCAAACGGCGATACCCTCGAAAATGAAACGCTTGCGGGCGGCTCAAAAACCGTTGAGAACTATTGTCATGAGTTCTGACCACGCACGCCGGGGCGGGCGCGCCGCGCGGCGCAAGCTGCGGCTCCAGGCGCCTATCGTCATGGCGCCGGCGCTGGTGTGCAACGTGCCGCTCTACGAGGTCCTCGACGCCGAGGGCGTGGAGCTGATTCACAACGCCTCCATGGCCATCCTCGAGGAGGTCGGCATCGACTTTCGCGACGACGGCGCGGCGGCCCTATGGAAGGCGGCCGGGGCCGATGTCGACGGCCACCGGGTGCGCATCGACCGGGCCATGCTCCTGGACCTGGTGGCCAAGGCGCCCGAGGTCATCACCATGAACGCCCGCAACCCGGATCGCACGGTGGATGTGGGCGGCCGCAGCATCGTATTCGTGCCGACTTACGGCTCGCCGTTCATTCTCGATGCGGACAACAACCGGCGCTACTCGACCATGGCCGATCTCCACGACTTCCATAAGCTCGCCTACATGACGCCCCACATGCACCTGACCGGCGGCATCACCTGCGAGCCGGTCGATCTGCCGGTGCCGACCCGCCACCTTCATGTCGCCTACAGCGCGCTCAAGCATTCGGACAAGCCGTATATGGGGTCGAGCATGGCGGCCGGCGGCCGGGCCGCGGACAACGTTGCCATGGCCAAGATCGTCATGGGCGATGAGTTCGTCGAGAACAACACGGTCATGGTCTCGGTGATGAACTGCAACTCGCCGTTGCTGTGGGATGAGACCATGCTCTCGACCATCAAGGTCTATGCCGAGCACAACCAAGCGTCCATCGTCGCGCCGTTCGTGCTCGGCGGCGCCTCGACCCCGGCGAGCAGTGTCGGCGCCGTGGCCCAGCTTAACGCCGAGGCCCTGGCCGGCGTCGCCTACGGGCAGATGGTGCGGGCCGGGGCGCCGATCATCTACGGCCAATGGCTGGCCCCGGTGTCCATGAAATCGGGGGCGCCCATGGCGGGTACGCCCGAAGTTTGTTTCATGAACTACATGGTCGGTCAGATGGCCCGGCGCTATGGCCTGCCGTGGCGCTCCAGCGGCATGAACACGGGCTCCAAGCTGGTCGACGCCCAGGCCGCCTACGAGTCGAACATGACCATGCATTCGGTGCTGCTGGCGGGGGCCAATTTCGTGCTCCATGCCGCCGGCTGGCTCGAGGGTGGGCTGGCCGCCAGCCATTCCAAGTTCGTCCTCGATGCGGAGCAGATCGCCATGTTCTACAAGTACGGCCAGGGCATCGATTTGAGCGATCTCGATGGCGCCATGGAGGCGGTTCGGGAAGTCGGGCCGGGCGGCCATTTCCTCGGCGCCGACCATACCCGGGAAAATTTCCAGAGCGCCTTCTTCATGCCCGAGCTGATGGACAACAACAGCTTCGAGCAATGGGAGATCGAAGGCAGCAAGGACGCCAACCAGCGCGCCGTGGCCAAGGTTCGGGAGATGCTGGGGAACTACGAAGAGCCCGGCCTTGATCCCGGTATAGACGAGGCCCTACGCGACTTCATCGCACGGCGCGAAAGCGAGCTTCCCACCACCGTCACCTGAGACCATCCAGTCTCTTCCAGCCCGCGCCAGTCTTCGTCGCAACAAGCGGGGGGCCGCCGACCGTTCGGCGGGAGCCTGCGCGGCAATTGAACGCAGATCACATTTACGCAGTAAATCTGATCGTCATAAGTCTTCAAGAAAAAACCCCGCCAAACAATGTCTGGCGGGGCTTCTTCTCTGTTCCCTGATCGGGCGCCTACCTGGCACCGTCACGGTGGGAGAA
>JAYGEF010000142.1:0-5608 GCA_046582535.1 Alphaproteobacteria bacterium | reverse complement strand
ACGACTTCATGGCCTTCGCCGGCCAGCTCCGCCCGCTCATCCTGACCCAGGAAAACCAACTCCTGCGAAACGCCCCCTGGGGCCCGCATCCCTAGTCGAATAATTAAGGGGACAGTATATTTTTTTAATTAAATATACTGTCCCCTTAACTGTTTTGTCTACGGCTGTGGGCCCCAGGGGGCGTTGCGCAGGAGTTGATTTTCTTGGGATAGGATCAGGGGCCGGAGGCGCCCGGCGAAGGCCATGAAGTCGTCGTCGGCGAAGACCCGTTCCCAGTGGGCGCGGCGGTCGGCGTCGTCGTCGAACTTCCACAGGTGGACGAGCTGGTTGAGGTTGCCGGTGTCGGCGGTGAAATAGCCGACTAATTTGGCGCCGTGGCCGCCTTTCTCCATGGCGGGCCAGCCCTGGTCGCGATACAGTTCGACCACGTCCCGGAGTTTTCCCACTTGCACTGTGTAGGTGCGCATTTCGTAAAGCGCCATGACTGCTGGCCCCATCTATCTGTTGTTCCCTGGCGGAGCCTATCATGGCGCGCCCGCGCCTGTGCCATTGTTGAGATGTACAAATCATGAGTGATACGGATTTTGCCGCAACCCCAGAGGCCGTTGATGTGGTGGTCATTGGCGGCGGTATCGTCGGGTCATCCACGGCTTGGTTCCTGGCCAAGGCCGGCCACAAGGTGGCGCTGTGCGAGAAGGGGCGTATCGGCGGTGAGCAGTCGAGCCGCAATTGGGGCTTTGTGCGCCAACAGGGCCGCGACCCGGCGGAGATGTCCATGATCATGGAGAGCCTGCGCATCTGGCGCGGCCTCGAAGCCGAGATCGGCGAGGATGTCGGTTTCGTCCAGGGCGGCTGTCTCTATCTCGCCCATGACCAGAAGGAACTCGACCAGCGAAACAAGTGGCTCGCCGTGGCCGAGCAATACCAAATCGACACCCGCTCGCTCAATTCGGCCGAGATTGATGCCCTGCTCGAGGGCAGCGACGGGCGCTGGGCCGGCGGCACCTATACGGCAAGCGACGGCCGCGCCGAGCCGGCCAAGGCGGCCCCGGCCATTGCCCGGGCGGCGGGCCGAAACGGCGCCGCGGTACTGACCAACTGCGCCGTGCGCGGCATCGAGACGACCGGCGGCAAGGTCTCCGCCGTGGTCACCGAGCGCGGCACTATCCGCACCGGCACGGTGGTCTGCGCGGCGGGGGTGTGGACGTCGCTGTTCGGCGGCAATCTCGGCATCAAGATTCCCCAGCTCAAGGTCCTTGGCACGGTGGCGCGCACCGCGCCGGCACCCAACATCAACGACGGCGCCGTGTGGTCGCCCCGGATTGCCATACGGCGGCGCGACGATGGCGGCTATACGGTGGCCCACGGCGGCGCCTCAATACACTCCATCGTGCCCGACAGTTTTCGTTTTTTCAGTCTGTTCCATGGTGCTTTTCAGGCCGACCGGGCGAGCTTGCGCCTGGTCTTCGACAAGCGTTTCTTCGAGGAACTATCGACGCCCCGGCACTGGTCCAACGATGAGATCACGCCGTTCGAGAAGACCCGGGTGCTCGATCCCGAGCCGAGTACGCGGGTCCTGCGGGAAATGCGCGACGGCCTGAAGCGCTATATGCCAGCCCTCGGCGATATTCCGTTCGTGGAGACCTGGGCCGGCCTGATCGAGGCCACTCCGGACGCCCTGCCGGTAATGTCGGAAGATGAGACGATCCCCGGCTTCTTCATCGCCACCGGCTTCAGTGGCCACGGCTTCGGCATCGGTCCCGGCGCCGGCCGCGCCATTGCCGAACTGGTCACCGGCGCACCTTCGATATTCGATATGAGCGCCTTCAGATTGAGCCGATTCTTCGACGGCACGCCGATCAAGGCCGGGCAGGCGGTGTGATGAAACGCGGCTAACCGCTCTTGAACATGCGGTCGCCCAGGTCGTCGACGATCTGCTTGCCCTTGATGACCGAGAAACTGGTGGCGTCCTCGGGATTGCCGTGGGTTTCGGCGCGCACGAAGTGGTGCTCCTTGTCGCCGTCCTCGAAGCTCTTGCTGACAATGCCGGCGGTCAGCCAGCGGCCATTGCCCTGGCGCGGCGCCGGACGAATGACGTAGCCGTTGTACTCGATGGGATCGCCAACTACCGGCTCGCTACCGCCGCCATCGCCACCCAACAGGTTCTTAAAGAAATCGCCGAAAAACGATGCCATTTGACAGCCCTCCAAGGGTTCATTTTAGCGGTTTGGGGTGCCCCTGCCTACGGCGGTCGTTTCCGCCGTTGAATGGGCCACCGAAGTCGCTATGTTCGGCGGTGAACTGAAGGATACGCACTATGGTCAACCTCGAAAATGATCCCGATCGCGCCATCCAGGGCGGTGATCTCCGGGGCATGGGCAACGAGATGCCGTATTCGGGCGCGCTCAGCCTGTTTCGGCGAAACTATTCCAAGACCCTCGACGGCGCCGACATCGCGGTCAGCGGGGTGACCTACGATCTCGCCACCGTCAATCGGCCGGGCACTCGTTTCGGACCGCGGAACATCCGCGAGGCGTCGACCAATCTGGCCTGGGAGGGGGCGCCGTGGCCGTGGGGGTTCGATCCGTTCAAGACCCTTGCCGTGGTTGATTGCGGTGACTGCGCCTTCGACAGCGGCTACCCCGACCAGATTCCGGCGGCCATCGAAAAGCACGCTGACGATATTCTGGCGACGGGTACCGCCATGGTCACCATGGGCGGCGACCATTTCATCACCTATCCCTTGCTCAAGGCCCACCACAAGGTTCACGGGCCGCTGTCTCTGGTGCACTTCGATGCTCATTCCGACACCTGGCGCGAGGATGACGAGCGTATCGACCACGGCACCATGTTCTATCATGCCGCCCGCCTAGGTCTGGTTGACCCGGAAAAATCCGTGCAGATCGGCCTGCGCACCCTCAACACCGAGACCCATGATTTCAATATTCTCGACGCCGACTGGGTCCACGAGAATGGGCCGAAGGCGGTTGCGAAACGGGTTTGCGAGATCGTCGGCGACAACAAGGCCTATCTGACTTTCGATATCGATTGCCTCGATCCGGCCTTCGCGCCCGGCACCGGGACGCCGGTTTGCGGCGGCCTCAGCACCTGGCAGGCCCAGAAGATCATCCGTGGCCTCACGGCCATCGATTTCGTCAGCATGGATTTGGTCGAGGTGGCGCCGGCCTATGATGTGGGCGACGTTACGTCCCTGGCCGCCGCGTCGTTGTTGCTCGACTATTTCTGCCTGATCGCGTCGCGCCGGACATGAGCAACACCGGACCAAGCCGCCGCAATTGGCGGTTCCAGCTTTGGGGGTGGATTTTCTTCACCCTATCGGCGATCGCCTATATCATCTCCAGTTACAGAGCCGGCGATATGGTATCGCTACTGGCAAGCCTGTTCTTCTTCTTTGCCTGTATGTTCTTCTTCATCCCCTTCCTGGCGACCTCGCTGGATCGTGACAGCTAACCCGGTTTGAACCAACGTCGACAGATTTCAGTGAAATAGGAGCCACCCGTGAAATTCGATACCAAAGTCGTACACGCGGGAATTACGCCCGACCCCACCACCGGATCAATTATTCCGCCGATCTTTCAGACGGCGACCTATGGGCTGCGCGAAGTCGGCCGCGATCTGGGGTTCGACTACACCCGCTCGTCCAACCCGACGCGCCAGGTGCTCGAGGATAATCTCGCAGCCATTGAAGGCGGCGAATACGGTATCAGCTATTCCAGCGGCATGGCGGCGGTCGATAGCTGCATGAAGCTGCTGAAATCCGGCGATCACGTGGTCTGTTCCGACGACGTCTACGGCGGCGTATCGCGGCATTTCAACAAGGTGCTGGAGAACTACGGCCTGACTTTTACCTATGTCGATACCTCCCAGCCGGAAACCGTGCGCCAGGCGATCCGCGCCGAGACCAAGATGCTGTGGATCGAGACGCCGACCAATCCGCTGCTCAAGATCACCGATGTCGAAGTCATGTCGGCCATCGCCAAGGAGAACGGGCTTTATTTCGGCGTCGATTCGACCTTCGCCACGCCGGTTTTCCTGCGCCCACTGGAGCTTGGCGCCGACATCGTCATGCATTCGACCACCAAGTATCTGAGCGGCCATAACCAGATCATCGGCGGTATCGTCATCACCAATCGCGAAGACATTCGCGATCAGCTCAAGTTCATTCAGAAGACCATCGGCGCCGTGTCCAGTCCGTTCGATTGCTGGCTGACCCTATTGGGCCTCAAAACCCTGAGCCTGCGCATGGAGCGCCATAGCTCGAACGCCCAGCAGGTCGCTGAGTTCCTTGAGGCCCACGACAAGGTGTCCAAGGTGATTTATCCCGGTCTGGAGTCTCATCCCCAGCACGCTATCGCCAAGGCCCAGATGTCCGGCTTCAGCGGCATGCTGTCGTTCGAGCTGACCGGCGGCATTCCAGCCGGCAAGGCGGTCATGAACGGGGTCAAGCTGGCCGGCCTGGCCGAGAGCCTGGGCGCTGTCGAGACCATGATCACCCATCCGGCGACCATGACACACGCCGAGGTGCCCGACGCCGACCGCCACGCCCGCGGCCTGTCCGACGGTCTGGTCCGGCTGTCTGTCGGTATCGAGGATGTCGAGGACATCATCGCCGACCTCAGTCAGGCGCTTGATTCCGCACCGGGATAGAGGCATCCTGTCGCCCAAAGGCAAAGGGCGGCGATAAGGGAGTGAGGGCGTGGCTGACGTTACACAGAACACTGTGGGCGAATTCCTCCGTGAACGTAAAGACCTGGTGATATAGGGTCTTGTTGCCCTTCTGTTGGTGATTTCAATCGTCGTCAGCGTGACTGTCGAACCTCAGGAATCCCCCGAGGCGGTCGGCGAGAAATTTCCCTTCGCTGAAACCGTAAACGAGGGCCAGGATTGGCTTAAGGTTCATTTCAGGTGGTTCACCAGGGCGATTTCCGGTGGCATCCGCCCGGCTCTGGACACGGTTGAGACGTTTATGATTCTGCTGCCGTGGCCGGTGGTGGTGCTGGCGATCGTTCTTCCCGCCCTATCCGTCGGCGGGCTTAGACTGGGGCTGATTTGCATTGTCGCCACCATGTTCTGGGGCTTCATGGATATGTGGGACCCGGCCATGGAGACGCTCAGCCTGATGGCCATAGCGGTGATAATTTCCGTGGTTCTGGGGGTTCTTATCGGCATCGCCACATCGCAAAGCAATGTGATGGAATCCATCGTTCGCCCAGTGCTTGACACCATGCAGACCATGCCGGCCTTCGTTTATCTCATTCCGGCGGTGTTCTCTTTCGGCATTGGCGGTGCGCCGGCAATTCTGGCGACCGTGATCTATGCGTTGCCGCCCGCCGTGCGGCTTACCAACCTGGGTATCCGGCAGGTCTCGCCCGAGATTTTAGAGGCGGCGCGGTCGTTCGGCTCGACGCCGCTTCAACTGCTGATCAAGGTCAAGATACCGCTCGCCCTTGTAAAGCCCCCTTTCTATGTACCACTTTCTAATAGAGTCTCGGGCACCGGTGGACGCATGTTCAGAGCCTGATGTGGGCGAATGTGATTGTACTGTTTCAGCCAGGTTTCGATGACGATCTGAGCCTGTCTGATTGAA
>JAYGEF010000441.1:0-7591 GCA_046582535.1 Alphaproteobacteria bacterium | reverse complement strand
TCCTGATAAACGGCCTCGGTAAGGTCCACGCGGGTCACCGTCATTGCTATCTTCCCCAGAGCTAGTGACGTCTTAACGGCGAACCGTACAACTGGAGAGAAAATTCGTCAATATCAATAGGATGCGAAGAAACCTGACCGGACATCGTGAAGCACTGTCGAGTCGACCGTGAATCAACTACCAGCGGATCATCGCCGAGCCCCAGGTGAAACCACCGCCCATGCCCTCGATAAGGACGATTTGGCCAGGCTTGATACGCCCGTCGGACGATGCTTCAGCCAAAGCCAGGGGGATCGAAGCGGCCGATGTGTTGGCGTGACGTTCGATGGTGCAGACCATCCGTTCCGCCGGCATGCCGAGCTTGCGCGCGGTGGCGTCCATGATGCGCTTGTTGGCCTGATGGGGCACCAGCCAATCGACATCATCGGACGTCATGCCATTGGCCTCCAGGGCCTCATCGACCGCCGCGGCCAGGAAACCCACGGCATATTTGAAGACATCGCGGCCCGACATGCGGAGTTGCCCCACGGTCTGGGTCGACGATGGCCCGCCGTCCACATACAGCAAGTCGCGATACCGGCCGTCGGTGTGAAGATGGGTCGACAAAATTCCCCGCGCGCCATTGGTCGTGTCCTCGGAGGCGCGCAGCACCACGGCGCCGGCGCCGTCACCGAACAACACGCAGGTACCCCGATCCTGCCAATCGAGGATCCGCGAAAAAGTCTCGGCGCCGATGACCAGAACGGTTTTGGATTGGCCGGCCTTGATGAAATTGTCACCAACCGCCAGGGCGTAGACGAATCCCGAGCACACCGCCTGAATATCGAAGGCCGCGCCCTGAGTGATGCCGAGTTCGCCTTGGACCGTGGCCGCGGTCGCGGGGAATGTATTGTCGGGCGTGGCCGTCGCTACAATGATGAGATCGACCTCGTCCGCTCCAATGCCCGCCGTGGCCATCGCTGCCTCGGAGGCCTTGATAGCCAGATCGGAGGTTTTCTGGTCCGGCGCCGCTATGTGGCGCTGACGAATTCCGGTGCGATTTACAATCCACTCATCGGATGTATCGATGGTCTTTGCGAGTTCTTCATTACCAAGAACCCGTTCCGGCAAATAGGAGCCGCAACCGGCAATTTGTGATCTGAACATTATGGCGAATTATACAGCGGCGGCCCTCGCCTCGCCCTCCATGCGGTCTTCGTGCCAACGATTGAGTTCGGCGACGACCATATCGTTGTAGCCCTCGCGGGCCATGTCATAAGCGAAGCTGATAGCATTTGCGAAGCCCATGGCGTCGGTCGACCCATGGCTCTTTACAGCGACCCCGTTGAGGCCCAGGAACATGCCGCCATTGTGGCGCCGGGGATCGAGACGGTCACGCAAGTCACCAAGGGAGCGCCGGGCTAGGAGATAGCCCAGGCGCGACATCAGCGAGTCCTTGAACGCCGCGCGCAGAAACTGGCTGTAAAGCCGCGCCGTGCCCTCGGCGGTCTTAAGGGCAATATTGCCGGTAAAGCCGTCGGCCACCACCACATCAACCGTGCCGGCCGTTATGTCATCGCCTTCGACAAAGCCGTGGAACGTGATCGGCAGGTTGACGTGAGCCAACTCCTTGGCCGCGCCGCGCACCGTGTCGTGGCCCTTGAACTCCTCGATGCCGACATTGAGCAGCCCGACCGTCGGCTTGACCACGCCGAGCACGCAGCGCGCGAAGACCTCGCCCATAACCGCGAACTGCACCAGGTTTTCCACCGTACAGTCGATATTGGCGCCAAGGTCGAGCATCACGGTCTGGCCGCGCATGGTCGGGAATATGGAAGCGATAGCGGGGCGGTGAATGCCTTCGAGGGTCCTCAGAACGAATTTCGACATGGCCATCAACGCGCCGGTATTGCCGGCCGAGACCACACCGCTGGCATCGCCAGCCTTAACCGCATCGATGGCCAGGCGCATGCTCGACTGGCGCCCCTGACGGAGCGCGACCGACGGCTTGTCGTCGGCGCCGACCACGGTCTCGCTATGACGGATTTCACTGATCGCCGCCAGTTCCGGATAGCGGTGCATAAGCGGCGCCAGCTTGGCTTCGTCGCCAACCAGCACGAAGCTGAGGTCGGGATAGCGGATACGCGCCGCGTCGGCGCCCTCGATCACCGCGTCGGGCGCGTTATCGCCGCCCATGGCGTCAAGAGCGATCGTCACTGTTGGCGCCACGGCTATGAAGCTCCAATCTGTTTCAACAAACGAGCGATCCTAAGCGGCGCCGGCCGTATCGATGACCTCGCGGCCGTTATAGAACCCACAGGCGTTGCAAATATGGTGCGGCAATTTCATTTCACCGCAGTTGCCGCACTCCACCAGATTGGTGGCTTTGAGCGCGTCATGAGAGCGTCGCTGACCGCGGCGCGATTTGGAGATTTTCTTCTTCGGAACAGCCATTTTTCAAGTCTCTGATTTCGGGGGTTTCGATGTTGGTGTCGCTTTACCAAGTTCTGTGCATAAGAGCAACCCGTGCGCCACTGAATTTATACAGCGGCGCCACCTAAGTCGTTGATTTCAAATTCCGCAACACAGCAAAGGGCAATTCCTGTGCTGTCGAACCGGTATCCTCCTCGGTCATGATCCGGTTTCCGTCGCTCGTGTTCTCGGAAGAGAATACCACGTCTGGGCGTCGAGGATAAGGATCGAGATTAATGCCGAATTGTTGAGCCACCACCTCGCCCACATCGATGGTGTCGCCATCGAGGGGTTCGGGGTCTTCGCCATCGTCGAGAGTCACTTGGACATCGACCTCGTCCATGTCAACCGGCGAGAACAATATCTCGAACCTGGTCTGAAGATGTGCGGGCACCGGATCCAGGGTGACCACGCAGGTTTGAATCACGTTGGCGGCAATGCTCGCCCGCAGGCGCACCGAGCCGTGATCGTCGACCACCGCCAAATGAGCCGCTGCTTCAAGAGAATCGATGGACTGGAGGTCAAATCGCGCGGCCAGGGCAGCGCGCTCCTGATCAGTTGCCGCGAGGTTTATGGTCAGGCCCGCCGGGCGTATAGCGGCGATCGCCACCACATGACAAAACTCACCAGCCACCGGTTCCCCGACACCGCTGTTACCGCCTTCGGATGATGTTCTAGGAATCGCCATTAGCCGCTTCCTTCATGGTCGGCGGGGAATCGAAGGTCATGTTTCCCGCCAACAATTCACGGCCAGGCTGGTTAGCCAACTGGCCGATCTGACGACGCACATAAGCCGCCATGGCGCCAGTCTGACAGTCGTCGGCATCAACCGTACCAAACAGATTTCGCGCCAGAGCCTCCGCCAGCGCCCCGTCACCATCTTCAAGAGCCGCCTCGTAGGCCCCGGCCCGGCCATAGAACGCCTCACCCATAGCCTTGATCCGACGACTCACGCCCAAGTCGCCGACGCCCATTTCGCGCAATGACCGATCCATGTCGTCAATCAGTACATCGAACATGGCCTGCCCCAACGCGTCACCATCAGCGCCCTCCTGGTGCAGGCGACGAAGCGCCAACACCGCATGGAGGACGATCAACTCGAAACGCCCATCCACCGTGTCGGGCACGCCGAGGTCGCGATAGAACGGAACCTGCCGCGCCTGGGTCACCACCGTGCCATAGAGCGTTGTGGCGCGGCGGGTAAGGTTGGAGTCGCCGAACAACTGATTGAAGATCATGACGCGGCCAACCGTGCGCCAGCGGTTGACATGTCCTGTCCGTCGGTGCGATTTATGACGCCAACACCCCGGTCTCCGGGCAAGCAGCGCCACGGCAACCACATTGCCAGCCATTCAGGCCCGGGACGCGGTGTGGATATGATGAGATAATTCGCCATGAATAAATACTGGTTCAAGTCGGTGCGCCGTCCGATCGCGGTAATGACATGCGCCATTCTACTTGGTTCCTGTTCGCCAATCATCCAGACTCGGGGGAATACCCCCGATCCAATTCTGCTTGGCCAAATCGAGCCCGGCGAACTGTCGCGCGATGATATCGCCAACATGCTCGGTTCACCGTCGAGCATCGCCACTTTTGGCGAAGAAACCTGGTACTACATCTCCAAACAGACCGAGACCATCGCGTTTTTCGAACCCGAAATCATCGAGCAACAGGTCGTCGCCATTGCTTTTGACGATAGCGGCATGGTCGCCAGCGTCAGCACTTATGGACTAGACGACGCCCAGGACATCGAACCCAGCGAGAGGGTCACCCCGACCGGTGGCCGCAAACTAACTGTCCTTGAACAGTTGTTCGGCAACCTCGGCCGGTTTGCCGGCAAACAGCCGGCGGACGTTGGTGGCCTCTAGGCCGCCAGCGCCGACAACATCAGCAGCGCGACGATGTTGATGATCTTGATCATCGGATTAATCGCCGGCCCCGCCGTATCCTTGTAGGGATCGCCCACGGTATCGCCGATAACCGCCGCCACATGAGCGTCCGAGCCCTTGCCGCCGTGGTTGCCGTCCTCGACGTATTTCTTGGCGTTATCCCATGCGCCGCCACCTGACGTCATGGAGATGGCGAGGAAGATTCCGGTAACAATGGTGCCTAGCAACAGGGCGCCGACAGCCTCGAAAGCCGCCGCCTGGCCACCGACCCAATAGATCACATAATAGACCACCACCGGCGCCAGCAGCGGCAGGAGCGACGGGACAATCATTTCCTTGATCGCGGCGCGGGTCAGCAGATCGACGGCGCGGCCGTACTCCGGCTTTGCCGTGCCTTCCATGATACCGGGGATTTCCCTGAACTGGCGACGGACCTCGACGACCACCGACGCGGCCGCGCGGCCGACCGCCATCATGCACATGGCGCCGAACAGATAAGACAGCATGCCGCCGATAAACAAGCCGACCACTACGTAGGGGTTCTGGAGTTCGAACGACACGGCGACATCGGGGAAAAGTCGCTTCAGTTCCTCGGTATAGGCGGCGAACAGGACCAGGGCCGCGAGCGCCGCAGAACCGATGGCGTAGCCCTTGGTGACCGCCTTCGTGGTGTTGCCCACGGCGTCGAGCGCGTCGGTCGTCTTGCGCACATCGGCGGGCAGATCGGCCATCTCGGCAATGCCACCGGCGTTGTCGGTAACCGGGCCGTAGGCGTCAAGCGCGACGACCATGCCGGCCAGAGCGAGCATGGCGGTGACCGCGATAGCAATGCCGAACAGGCCGGCGTTGGCAAAGGAGACAAGAATACCCGCGCAAATGATGATGACCGGTACGGCGGTCGCCTCCATGGATACGGCGAGCCCCTGAATGATGTTGGTGCCCGCGCCGGTCTCGGAAGCTTTGGCAATAGCGCGCACCGGCCGGTAGTCAGTCGATGTGTAATATTCGGTGACCCACACCAGAAGGCCGGTCACAACCAACCCGACGAGTCCGCAATAGAACAAACTCCGTCCGGTAAAGGCGGTATCGCCGACGGCGAAATCAGTGTCGAAGCCGATCATGAACTCGGTCAAGGGCCACAGGGCGATGGCGGACAAAACCGCCGTAACGATGAAGCCCTTGTACAGCGCCCCCATGATGTTCTCGCTGCTACCGAGACGGACAAAGAAGGTACCTATCACCGAGGTGACGATGCAGACGCCGCCAATGGCGAGCGGATACAAAATCAACGAGTCGAGCGCCGCGCCGGTGAAAAAGATCACCGTGAGCAGCATGGTGGCGACCATGGTCACCGCATAGGTCTCGAACAGATCGGCGGCCATGCCGGCACAATCGCCCACGTTGTCGCCGACGGAGTCGGCAATGACCGCTGCATTGCGCGGGTCATCCTCGGGAATACCGGCCTCGATCTTGCCCACCAGGTCGCCGCCGACATCGGCGCCCTTGGTGAAGATTCCACCGCCGAGCCGGGCAAAAATCGAAATCAGCGAGCCACCAAAGCCAAGGGTGAGAAGTGCTTCGATCACATGAACCAACTCGACTCCCATGGCGATCAGGATTCCGTAGTAAGCGGCGACACCGAGAAGCGCCAGCCCAACCACCAGCATTCCCGTCACCGCTCCCGATGTGAAAGCGATTTTGAGTGCCCCGGCCAGGCCGTCTCGCGCCGCATGGGCAGTGCGGACGTTGGCCCGCACGGAGACGTTCATGCCGATGAAACCGGTCAGGCCGGAAAGCACCGCGCCGATCAGGAATCCGATTGCCGCCGTCATGCCTAGAGTCGCAAACAATATGATAAAGACCACCACGCCAACGATGGCGATGGCGGTGTACTGGCGCTTCAGATAAGCGCTGGCGCCTTCCTGAATGGCGGCAGCGATCTCCCGCATGCGTTCGTTCCCGGCCTCGGCCGCGAAAATTGAACGGGCAGCGAAGACCCCATAAAGCAGAGCAACAACGCCGCTGACGACGACGAACCAATAGATGGTAGGCATCGGGAACACCCCTTGGATTAACCGGAAAATCGTTTGAAGTTCACCCGGCGAGCATTCCTAGCCGCGCCCGCCAAAAAAGTCGCGCGGAACATGCCAGAGATGGACGCAAAACGCAACCCGGCAGGTCACAATGGGCCCGCCCTATGTTTGATTATCAGATTTAGGTGTTCGAGAGCCGCGGCTTATTGTGCCAGTTGCACCAGAACATCATGCACCACGTTGGGTCCGAGAACCTCCAGCGTGGTCTTTTTCAGCATCGACTTCACCCGGCGCATATTGATCAGCCCCTGGTCGGGATTGCGTATGGTGGCCAGGTTGTGAAGATCGACCACGAAGGCATCGCGGAGGCGCGGCATAAAGGCTCGTACCTTGTCGATGTCGTCCTGATCACCAACCTCGAGATTGACGATAAGCACCACATAGTGGGCGAATTTGCCGTTGCGAACGAAGGGTGCGGTGAGCGCGCCGAGTTCCACGTAGACCGGCTGGCCTTCGACACTCCCCATGGCGGGGATGTCATCGACGCCCCCTGGTTCGCCCGCGGGGGCGGAGAGCTGTTGCCAGCCGAAATAGCCGCCACCGCCCAAAACGAGCAAGGCAACAAAGGCAATTATCGCAATTCGCATCGACAGGTCCTCTTGGCGGCGGGCAATCCTAGGGCGCGGATCGCCGGCCAAGCCCATCCATCCTTACGCATAAAGAGTGAAAAAACGGTGAAATCCGCCGAACTGGCGGGACGCCCGGAACGACTCGTTACGCCGTGGCGTAGACCTGGACGCAATCGGCGTTTGCCGCTACCGCGCATTGATCGTCGCGCCACAAGCTAAACCGGGCGATTTCCCAACGATCAGCGTCAATCGTAGTGGCATGGGCCACTATGCCCGGACAATCGAGCGCTTCCCGGTGGCGCTTGCCTTCCCGGCAGGCGATATCGCGCAAGCTCGAATTTGCATCGATGGTATCGACTTCGCGCCGGGCATACGTCGCCGTCGTCGTCATGTCGGGCTGATCGAATTCAAGCACGTTCCAGGTTCGTACCCGGGGCCGGCCAAAGGTCGTGACGATCCTGGCAAACGGCTCGCCGAACAGAAAATCGCTCATAGCCTCGGGGGATTGCCATATGTAAAGCGGCGCGCAGCACTTTTCATTTCGATCCAGCAGGCAACTGGCGTGGACCAGGCCGCCGCTTTCGCCGGT
>JAYGEF010000436.1:0-7644 GCA_046582535.1 Alphaproteobacteria bacterium | reverse complement strand
ACTCGACGGGAAAGCGAACGCGGCGCCGTTATCCTCGACGATCGCCTTGATGCGGTAAGCCAGTTCTTCCTTGATTATCATCCATTTGCCCCAGTCCGTGGTCTTGGTGAAGCAGTAGAACATAATATCGATGGACGAGTCGTTGAACGAGTCCACATTGATCAGAGTGGTGGCCTTGGACGGATCGGTCTCGAAGTCGTCGCTGCCCCGCACGTAATCGATAATGGCCCTGACCACCGCCTTGAGCTGGCCCTCGGTGGAGCTATATTGCAGGCCGATCACCCAATAGATGCGGCGGTTGATCATGCGCGAGAAATTGACCACCGCGGCGCTACCCAGCATGGCGTTGGGGATGGTCACAAGAGCCTTGTCAAAGCGCCGGATTTGGGTCGTGCGAAAGCCGATTTCCTCGACCGTGCCTTCCACATCCGGGGTCCGGATCCAGTCGCCCTTCTCGAACATGTTGTCGAGGAAGATGGCGATGCCGGAGAACAGGTTGGAAATCAGGTTCTGGGCCCCGAAGGCGACCGCCATGCCGACCAGGCCGAGGCCGCCGAGTACCGCCGCGACGTTGAAATCCCACTCTTCCAAGACCGCGACCACCCCGAGACAGGCGATAACGAACTTACCCAGCTTGGCGAAAAACCCGCGCAAGCTGTCGCGCAGGCCGTCGGTGCCGAACAGGCCGGTCAGCTTGTCGAGCAGGTACGACAGGGGCTCGACGCAGCGGTAAAGCGTCCAAAAAATAGTGAAGGCGATGAGCGAGCGCACGACCTGGTCGAGGAATTGATTGACGACCTCCGGGAACGGCGCCACCTGACCGGCGGTGTAGATGCCGATGACCACGAAAACGAACCTCAGAGGTTCCTCGACAGCCTCGAGAATTTGGTCGTCGAGACGCGACGCGGTACGCTTCGTGATGGTCTTGACGGTGCGGATGATGAATCGCGAAAACAGCCGCCGGGCGAACAGAAAAACGAAAAATACGACCACGGCCAACAACACCTCGCCGAGGCCGACGCCGAAAATTCCCGTCGACCAAACCGCAACAACTTGCGCCCAAAAGCCGTCAATCGTGTCCATCGCTAATACCCGTCATTACATTAACCAACCGCCGTCATCGGTGCTGATGACGGCGCTGTCGGCGCGGCATTATGGCACAACCCGGCGCTCACGCTACAAACCTCGTGAAACCCGCTATGGTTAAGGCCTGGAGGCGAATCGTGGTTAAGCAAATATGTCGATTTGACCGGCAGAAAAATGATCTTTTCCGCACAGAGTCCGCTTGCCGAATCCGAGACTGCATGGTACGGCCACAAAAGTTAAAAAAAATTAACTATAATAAGCGATTGGGGTGCAGGGACGGACGAGGGGTAACCTGGAGGAAAGAGGACTGTGGTTAACTGATTCTTACTTTGGTGGGTTCAATCGTGGCGGCAAGGAAGCCGGTGCGATAAATATTTATAGAAGCGCCCTAAGTAAAACTGTTCCATTGTTCCAATATTCGACCAAGTTGTCTCGCGTCGTAACCCATGCGGCTAACGGCGGAGTTCGTTTGAACTATTCCCAACAAAGCGAGCAAAATTATGACGACTTATGTGACCGACAATTCCCGCCCCACCTTCAAATGGCGCCTTGCCAAGTATAACCACCAGGTTGTCTCCGTGTGTACGCGGGGCATGTTGCTTGGCGCGACAGCGCTGGGCTACTCTGCGGCGGCTCAGGCCGACCCCACCGGTGGTGTCATTATCGGTGGCGCCGGGACGATTTCCCAGTCCGGCGCGGTCACTGATATTAACCAAGCGACCTCTCGCCTGGACATCAACTGGCAGACCTTCTCGATCAATTTGGGCGAGACGGTCAACTTCCATCAGCCGAGTGCCTCGGCTATCGCCATCAACCGGGTGCTGGGCGGCGTGCCGAGCCATCTGGCCGGGGCGCTTAACGCCAACGGCCAAGTTTACATCCTCAACGGCGCCGGCATTGTCTTCCACCAGTCGGCCCAGATCAACGTGGGCGCCCTGCTGGCGACCACGGCAACGGATTATGTGGCCAACGGCGACGGCAGCTTCGATTTCTCCGGGTCGGGCTTTGGCGAGGTCATCAACCAGGGTGCGATCAACATTTCAGACGGCGGCTTTGCTGTGCTCGCGGCACCGTACGTCGAGAACTCGGGGATCATCCGCGCCGACCTCGGCAGCATCACTCTGGCATCGACCAACGCCTTCACCCTCGACCTGCGCGGCGACGGACTCATCACCTTTGCGGTGGCTGAATCCCTGATCGACGCCATCGCGGCGGATGGCGACCGTCTCGGCATCGACAACTCCGGCGTTCTCGCGCTTTCGTTTCTTTTTCATCATCGGCATTCCGCGCACCGGCGGCACCTATCTGACCAAGCAGTTTTTCCGCGCCACGGGCGTCGATTACAAGCAGGTCCAGAATGCCCTGGCCCACGACGGTTTCCCCCACCTGGCGACCCTGGCGTTCCAGCAGCGCGGCAACGTCCACACCAACAGCCTGGTGCAGCTGGCGGAATATCTCACCATGTTCGAGATGTTCTTCACCCGGCATGGCAGGCTGGCCTACCATGGCGGCATTGTGGTGCCCAAGAAGTTCACCAAGGCGATCTACAATTTCCCGCTTATCAAGGAGTTGTTCGGCTCGGATTCCGAATACATCATGACGCTCCGTCATCCGCTGTCGATCATCCAGTCGACCCTGGACAAGAGCGGCGGCCTGCCCGAGGACGGCAAGTTCAAGGTGCGCAGCGTCATCGAACGCTGGGCCATGGAGGATTGGGTGCGCTGGGGAACTCCCGAGCAGAAGATCGCCTCCACCGACTACTACGAGGTGTTTCTCGGCTATTGGAAGCGCTATCACTTCCAACTCGCGCTCGAGGGTATCCCGGCCATGCCGACGGCGACCCTGGTGCCCTACAGCGCCGAGTCCATGACGTCGACCGTGAGCCGGTTCTACGACTCCTTCGGTGTCGATATGGAACCCGAGGAGTTCAAGATCGCCGAGGCGCCCAAATCTTCGGCCAAGATCGACAAGATGGCCGAAGTCGCGGTTGATGAGGTCGCTCAATTCTGGAGCAGCCTGGGCCTCGAATTCCCGGTCAAGGAACTGGTTGCCAAGAGCTAGGCTCGCGTCGCCACTAATATACCTGTCGCCCTCTATAGGGGCGGCAGGTAGCGCGTCGCCATCCAGCCACCGTCCACATTGATCACCTCGCCGGCGATATAACGGGCGTCGTCGGAACACAAAAACGCCGCCACCCCGGCGATGTCCTCGGGCGTGCCGATACCCCATGGCGTGGTTTCGATCATGGCTTTCTGGAACCACGGGTCTTCGCGTATATTGCGCGCCGTCATGGGGGTGTCGATGATGCCCGGCGCTATGGCGTTGATCCGAATACCCCGGGGCCCGAAGTCCGCCGTCATCTGGCGCGTCAACTGGGCGACGCCCGCCTTGGCGGCGCCATAGGCGGCGGAGCGGCTAAAACCCACCAGACCGAATACCGATGAGATATTGACGATGCGCCCGCCGGGGGTGGCGATGGCTTTAAGAGCCTCGCGCGACATGCGGAATACGCTGCGCAGGTTGGTATCGAGCATCAGGTCCCAGTCGTCGTCGCTGAGGTCGCCGACAACGGTGCGCCCGCCGATGCCGGCGTTGTTGACCAGCATGTCGAGACCGCCGAACGCCGCGACACAGGCGGCGACAATAGTGCCAGGTGAATCATCGCCGGTGACGTCGCTGACCAGGGCCTCGGCGCGGCCGCCGTCGCTGGCGATCAACGCCATGGTCTGCGCAAGGTCCTCAGCCTTGACGTCGACCGCCAGAACACTGGCGCCATCCCGGGCCAGCCGTTGGGCGATGGCCCGGCCGATGCCGCCCGCCGCCCCGGTGACGATGCCGCCCTGGCCCTGAAATCGCTCAGTCATGGCATGCCTCCTGTTGTCCGCCGGGCACCACCAGGGCGTCCACGGCCATACAGCCATCGGGACCAACAATCAGCGGGTTTATGTCGATTTCGCCGATCGCGTCGCCCAGGGCGGCTGCCAGTGCCGACAGCTGCGCCGCCGCCCGGCATAGCCCGTCGATATCCGCTGGCGGCGCCCCCCGGACACCATCGAGCAGAGGCCGTAGCGCCAGGCGATCGACCATGCGCCGGGCCCAGGCCGCGTCGAAGGGGGGCAGGGCAAAGACCGCGTCGCCGATGGTCTCCGCGTGGACGCCGCCGGTGCCGATCATGACGATGGGACCGAACTGGACGTCGTTGATGATCCCGAGGATCATTTCGACCCCGGCTGAGGCCATGGGGCTCACGGCCACCTGATTGCCTAACCGTGAGGCCAGGTCGTCATAGGCGGCGCCGACGGCCTCGCTGTCGCCGAGGCCGAGATGGACGCCGCCGACCTCGGTCTTGTGGGCGATAGCCGGCTCGGCGGTCTTGAGCGCTACCGGAATGCCCACGTCGTTGGCGGCAGCCAGGGCGTCGTCGCGGTTACAGGCAATGACCGTCGGAATGGTGGGGATGGAAAAGTCGTCGAGCAACGCCATGGCGTCGTTTGTGTCGAGGGTGCCGCCATTCAGGCGCTGGCGCCAGCGTGCGGCCAGGCCATCGGCCACGGCGGGTGGCGTCATGGCCGGCCGGGCGCGGTGGTCGCGGTATTCGAACAGGCAGCGCACCCCTTCGAGGAAGCTACCAATGCCGTCGAGCACGGGAATGCCCTCGCGGGTCATCTCGACCACCAGGGGATCGGTCCCGGTGCCCTGGTGGTTGGAGACCAGGAATACCGGCTTACCGGTATCCGCCTGGGCGCTGGAGAGAAAATTGCGGTATTCGGACCACACCCCACCGCCCGGCGAGCGGTCGCCGATCATGGCGCCCACGGCGGTGTCCGGATCGGCCAGCATGGCGCCGAGGCAGCCGGTAACGGTTTCTCTGTAGTTATGGCCGGTGTCCCAGGCGTCGAGCGGGTTGACCACCGGCAGGCCGGGGCCGAGCAGGGGCTTCATGGTTGCCAGGGTTTCCGGCGCCAGGTCGCTGAACGGCACGCCGGCGTCATCGGCAAGGTCGACCAGCAAGGCCCGCTCGCCGCCGGAGTCGTGGATCGTCGCCAGGCCGCCAGGGCCCGCCCGATGGGGCTGGGCAAACATGGTCAGAGCGGTTGCCAGCTCGTCGATGGATTTGACCCGCACCACGCCATAGCGGTCGAACAGCGCCTCATAGGCGGCGTCATTGCCGGCCATGGCGCCCGAGTGGCTTTGCGCCATGCGGGCGGCGGTCTCGGTGCGCCCGAGCTTGACGGCGACAATGGGGATGTCGCGGGCATTAGCTTTCTCGAGAGCGGCGACAAACCCTTCCGGGTCGCGCACGGTCTCCATGAACAGCCCGACCACCTCGGTCTCCGGCATCTCGATGGCGAAGTCGAGATAGTCGGCGGCGGTGATGGCGAGTTCCTGGCCGGCCGAGACCATGAGGCTGTACTCGAGGCGCTCGTCGCAATCACCCATCACCGCGAAGGCCGAGCCCGAGTGGGAAATAAGCGCGATGTTACCGGGGCGGTGGTTGTCGCGGGTTTCGAAGGCGCAGATCCGCACCCGGTCGGCGAAATTGTAGAACCCCATGCAGTTGCCGCCGCACAGCTTGAGCCCGGCCTCGCGCGATTTGGCGCGGACGCGCTCGACCATGCGGGGGTCCCTATCGCCGTCGAGATAGAGGCTCGAGAAGATCACCGCCGCCGGGATTCCACGGGCAATGGCGGTATCGAGCTGCTCCTCAAGATGCTGGTTGCCCACGGACAGGACCGCCAGATCGACAGGGCCAGGCAGGTCATTGAGGTCGCCGAAGCAGGCCAAGCCCTCAATCTCGTCATAGCGGGGGTTGATCGGGTAGATGGCGCCGTCGAAGCCGCCATCGACCAGCTGGCTCATGATCCGCTGACCGACGCTGTGCTCACGGCTCGACGCGCCGACAACGGCAATGGACTTGGGACGCAATAGGGGATCGAGGTGGTGGCCAGCCATAGGGGAAATCCTAGCGGTCAGCGGGTGGTGTGGCGGTGCGCCGGGCGGGCTTGAAGAACGGGCGTTCGACAATGCGGCAGGCGGCCCTGACCTTCTCCCACTTGAGCTCCTTCTGGACGTAGACATCGGCCCACAGGCCTTCGGTCTTGGTGTGGAAGGGCGTTTCCACCATGGCTAGGGCAATGTTGCGCTTGCAGGTCGGCGACCATAGGGCCGAGGTTACAGCGCCGACATCCCGGCCGCCGCCGCCGTAATAGATCAGCGCCTGATGGGCCGCCTTGTTGCCGGCGACATCGAGGCCAACCAGACGATAGCGCGCCGATCCGGTCTCCTGCTCGTGCAAGAGCGCCCGGCGGCCGTTGAAGTGGCCCTTGTTGAAATTGACCATCCAGCCGAGGCCGAGTTCGAACGGTGAGCGGCCGCGGCTGTCGCGCAGCGCCTGGTCGGCGGCCACGAAGTCGGTGTTGGTGGCGATGAAGCCGGCCTCGATGCGCACCATGTCCAGCGCCGCCGAACCGCTCGGCTTGAGGCCGTGAAGCTCGGCCCCGGCGGCCATCAGGCGATCCCACAGGCTCTCCGCATGGCCGGCGTCGACCCACAGCTCGTAGCCCAGGTCGCCGCTGAAGCCGGTGCGGGTGACCGTCAGCTTGATGCCGCCAAGGTCGAAGCCGGCCATGTCGAAGGGCTTGAGATCGCCTACGCCGGTCAGCTGCAGTTCCTTGAGAATGGCGCAGGATGTTGGGCCCTGAAGGGACAGCCCGGCGATCGCCTCGGTGACGTCTTCGATGACCACGTCAAAGCCGATGGCTGAGTCCTTGAGCCAGGGCAGATGGCGCTCCTGGGCGTTGAGGCGAAACTCGTTGGCGCCGAAGCGAAACAGGGTGCCGTCGTCGATGACGTGGCCGGCATCGTTGCACCACACCGTATAGGACACTCGGCCGGGCGCCAGCTTGTTCATGTCACGGGGCAGCAGGCGGTTGAGGTACCGTTCTGCGTCCGGCCCGGCGATGCGGTATTTGGTCATGGGCGACACGTCGAACAGGGTCGCCGCGTTGCGCATGGCGAAATACTCCTCCTCGACGTTGGTGTAGGTGTTGACCGTGGCGTAGCCCGACCAGCGCGACCAGTCATGGCCTTTCATGAGGGGCGCGATGCGCGAGTAGAACGGCGTCGGCAGGGTCTGAGTGAAGGTCCGTGGTTGCTGGCTCATGCCGGGCCCTCCCGGGCGATGATCTGTTTGGCCGCGTTGTAACCCGCCGCGCCCATGACACCGCCGCCGGGATGGGCGCCAGCGCCGCACAGGTAGAGCCCCGGCACCGGGGTCTGGTACTGGGCGTAGCCGGGCACCGGGCGCAGCATGAACATCTGGTCCGGGGCCAGCTCGCCGTGGTGCCAGTGGCCGCCGGTCATGCGGAAGTCGCGCTCAAGGTCGAGCGGCGTGATGATCTGGCGTCCGACGATGCGGTCGGGCAGGTCCGGGGCATAGCGGGACACTATCTCGATGGCGCGCTCCGCGAAGGCGCCCCGGGCGTTGTCCCAGCCGGCCTTGAGGTCGTAGGGGGCGAATTGCACCACCGCCGACAGCACATGGCCGCCGTCGGGCGC
>JAYGEF010000433.1:0-2643 GCA_046582535.1 Alphaproteobacteria bacterium | reverse complement strand
TGGCCGGCTTGGCGACCACCGTACAGCCGGCGGCCAGGGCCGGGCCGACCTTGCGGGTGATCATCGCCGAAGGGAAGTTCCACGGGGTGATCGAGGCGACCACGCCGACCGGCTCCTTGGTCACGATGATGCGGCGGTCGTTCATGTGCGGGGGAATGACGTCGCCGTAGGCGCGCTTGCCCTCTTCCGCGAACCACTCGATAAACGACGCGGCGTAGACGATCTCGCCGCGCGATTCGGCCAGGGGCTTGCCCTGCTCGGCGGTCATAATCTGGGCCAGGTCCTCCTGGTTCTCGATCATCAGCTCAAAGAATTTGCGCAGTACCACGGCGCGTTCCTTGGCGCTCTTGGCGCGCCACGCGGGCAGCGCCGCATTGGCCGCCTCAATGGCCCGGCGGGTCTCGTCGGCGCCCATCTTGGGGATCGTCCCGAGCACCTCGTTGGTGGCCGGATCGGTGACATTGATGGTATCGCCGGAATCCGCATCGGCCCAGGCGCCGTCGATATAGCATTGCTGGCGGAACAGGCTTTGGTCTTGAAGTTTCATGGCATTTTCTCCCCAAGTGCGGCGATAGAACCGCCCGCACGATAGAACATGGTGTGATCGATTGGCCCCACTATAGCCCTGGTGGGCCGGACTGTTAACAGAATGAACGCTTCGCGAAACCGCCCGACATCAGGCCAGAGACGACAGGCTTTCGTCGAGGACGCTCATTAACTGATCCACATTGTCACGGCTGAACGGCATCGGCGTGCGAATTTTGAGCACGTTGCGATTGAGGCCGGTCCGGCCCATGAGAATGCCATTGTCACGCATGTAATCGACGATCCGCGCGGTGGTGTCGGCGGCCGGGGTTTTATTGCTTCTGTCGGACACCAGCTCGATGCCGAAGTAGAGACCGGCGCCGCGAACATCGCCGATTACGTCGTGCTTTCCGGCGAGTTGGTCCAGCCGTTGGCGCGCATAACCGCCGACGTCATGGGCGTTCTGCATCAGATTTTCTTCCTGCACCACCGTCAGGGTCGCCATGGCCGCCGCGCAGGACACCGGATTGCCGCCGAAGGTATTGAAGTAACCGAAGGCGGTGCGGAATTCGGCCATAATGTCGCTGGATGTCACCACCCCGCCCACCGGATGGCCGTTGGCCATGGGTTTGCCGAGGGTCACGATGTCCGGCTTGAATCCGGCCCGCTCATGGCCCCAGAAATGCGAGCCGAGCCGGCCAAAACCGGGCTGTACCTCGTCAGCAATAATGAGACCGCAGGCCTTGCGCACCGCAGCCACGCTGCCGTCGAGAAACCCGCTGGGCAGGTCGGGAAAACCCTCGTTGGCAAAGTACGGGCATATAATCAGTGTGGAGAACCCGAACTCGGTGCCTTCGAGATGTTCGATCGCCTGTTCGACTTCGCGGGTAAACGCGGCGGCGAACGCATCGCCCGACTGACCGCCCAGGGGCCGGTAACTGTCCGGCGCGGGCACATGACGGACGTGCCCGGTATAGCCGCCGATAGGGGGCCGCGTGGAACTCAGCTGCGAGACCGCGGCGGTGTTGCCATGATAGGTGGCGTCCGTGGCGATAATGCCGCGGCGGCCGGTGACCGCCTCGCCCATGCGCAGCGCCACGTCGTTGGCCTCGCTGCCGGTACAGGTCAGCAATGCGGTGCTCAGGCCGTCGCCAAAGGTATCGGTAAGGCGCTCCACATAATCGAGAATGCCATCGTGCAAATACCGCGTGTGGGTATTCAGTGTCGCCGCCTGGCTGGCGATGGCTTCGACCACCTTGGGATGGGCGTGACCCACATGGGGCACGTTGTTGTAACAGTCGAGATAGCGGCGGCCGTCCGCATCGAACAACCAGACGCCCTCGCCGCGCACGATGTGCACCGGGTCGTCGTAGAACAGGTCCAATTTCGGACCCAGCAGTCGTTCGCGTCGTTCGATAAATTCAGCGGTGGTGGACGTCTTCGCCATGTCAGGAAACCTTCAAACTGCGGTGGGGCTGTTCCTGAGCCCTACTCCACGGTCACGGAATGTGTTCCAACGGATGGGTTTATCACCACCTAACCCGTTCATTTCAGTCTTTTTTTTTACACCATCATGTTTCGATACGAACGACCCTCTTACACTTAGAGTCGTTTGTCCATCAACGACCTCATACCCCTTCGATTTCAGTGACCCATCCAGATAATCCAGTTGATCCCCAACGATGGGGAATTTGAACCTGATCTCGATATCGTGTTCATTGGTCTTGGGATCGAGGTTCACGGTCAGTCGATCCACCACCCCTTCAAGGTAGTCCTTGCGATCCTCTGGTGAGAGGTGGTCAACGTCATCATACATCTCATGAAACTTACCGACCCAATCGATCCACCGTTTCTGATCCACCGTTTCTTGGATGTGTAACCGACCCTGTTCCAAGTTACCCCTTGCGGAATCCAACTCATCCCGAAGGTTCTTTTTTACCTGTCGATATAGTTTTTCATCCATACGCTCCAACAATCGATCTGTCTCGATCTTTGCGGTGGACTCCTCGATCCGTTGGATTCCCGTCTTGATCCTTTTCTCGACCTTCCTCTGATTTCTCAGGTCGGACTTAAATTCCGCGTCATCCTTACCTTTGTTTCTGAGGAGTTCGGTCTTCA
>JAYGEF010000396.1:0-2868 GCA_046582535.1 Alphaproteobacteria bacterium | reverse complement strand
CGCAAGTCGCCGGCAAACCAGTGCGTTCGGCGCCATCGATCTCGGCACCAACAATTGCCGGCTGCTGGTCGCCCGCCCCGAGGGTCCGACATTCCGGGTGATCGACGCATTCTCCCGCATCGTGCGCCTTGGCGAGGGCGTCAGCACCAAAGGTGAGCTGTCGGACCAGGCGATGGATCGAACCATCGCCGCCCTGCATATCTGCGCCGGGAAACTGCGTCACCACCAGGTTAACCGGGTCCGCAGTGTCGCAACCGATGCCTGCCGCCGGGCCGCCAACTGCGATGCCTTCATTGCCCGGGTCGCTCGGGAAACCGGCATTGATCTTGAAATCATTTCGACCCGGGAAGAAGCCCAACTGGCAATTGCCGGGTGTCTGCCCCTGATTGAAGCCGAGGCGCGCTGGGCCCTGATGTTCGATATCGGTGGCGGCAGCACCGAGCTGGTCTGGATGCGCTGCCAGGGGTCCAACCGCGAGTTGGTCGGCTGGACCTCCCTGCCCTGCGGCGTCGTCACCCTGGCGGAGTCTTATGGCGGCGACCGGATTTCACAGGAGCTCTACGACAAGATGGTCAGCGATATTGGCGCCATGCTGGTTTCGTTCGACGACGAACACGGAATATCTCAACACACGGCCGGTGGCGAGACCCAGATGCTGGGCACCTCGGGCACCGTGACCACCATCGCCGGCGTTCATTTGAACTTGCCGCGCTATGATCGCTCCAGAGTCGATGGTTTGCAGCTATCCTTCGATGCCATCGATACGGTGTCGGCACACCTGGTCAGTCTCGATCAGAAGGGGCGCGCCGCAATACCCACCATCGGACCGGACAGAGCCGACCTGGTGGTGGCCGGTTGCGCCATCCTCGACGCCATCCGAAAACAGTGCCCGGTGGGTAGCCTGTGGGTCGCCGACCGCGGCATTCGCGAAGGCATGCTGATGGACATGATCCACCCGTGCCGGCCCGCACCGGTCTTCTCCAACTAGCGGACCATGACGACGGGCAAGAAGAAAGGTGGCTCCCGCGCCAGTCGGGTGCGGATCAAGAGCGCCAAGCGCCGAGGCGTGTCGTCGCGACGCTGGTTGGAACGCCAACTCAACGATCCCTATGTCATTCAGGCCAAAGAGGAAGGCTACCGCTCGCGGGCCGCGTTCAAGCTGCTGGAGCTCGACGACCGGTTTCATATTTTAGCGCCGGGAAGCCGAGTGGTCGATCTCGGCGCCGCGCCCGGCGGCTGGACTCAGGTTGCCGTCGAACGGGTCAAGGCCGGCAGCCGCAAAGGCGGTCGTGTGGTCGCCGTCGACATTAACGGCATGGAACCGGTGCAGGACGCACAGGTCATCGAAGCCGATGTCCTGGACATCGACACGCCGGCGTTGATCCAGGAAGCTCTCGGCGGCCCCGCGGACATCGTGTTGAGCGATATGGCGTCCCCCGCCACGGGCCATAGCGCCACCGACCGCCTGCGGATCATCGGCTTGTGCGAGGCCGCCCTGGCTTTCGCCGGGGATGTCCTGGCCCCGGACGGCGCCTTCATCTGCAAAGTCCTGGGCAGCGGCGCCGACGCCGGACTCTTGGCCGACATCAAGCGCGCCTTCGCCATGGTCAAGCACGCCAAGCCGCCGGCCAGCCGGGACGGTTCGGCGGAACTCTACCTGGTGGCGACCAGTTTTCGCGGCCACAAGAGCGACGAATCATAAAATTTGTACCTGGCGGCACGATCGCTCTTGGCGCATAAGCGAATCTGTATATGATGACGCGCCAACCCGAACATGGAGCTGGCATGGAATATCCCGAAGCCCTTGCATTTGACGATGTCCTTCTGGTGCCCGCCGCATCGGAGGTGCTGCCCCAGGATGTCAGCACCCGAACGTTCGTCACCCCGAACATCGAAGTCGGCATCCCCCTGCTGTCATCCGCCATGGATACGGTGACGGAAAGCAGTCTGGCTATTGCCATGGCCCAGTCGGGTGGGCTTGGCGTCATTCACAAGAACCTGGAAATTGACGAGCAGGCCGAGGAGGTCCGCAAGGTCAAGAAATTCGAGGCCGGCGTGGTCGGCGACCCGGTAACGATCGGACCCAATGAAACCCTGGCCGACGCTCTGGCATTGATGGAGCGCCACGGCATTTCCGGCGTTCCGGTGGTCGAGGGCGACAGCCGGCTGGTTGGCATTCTGACCAACCGCGACGTACGCTTCGCCACCGAGCCCCAGCAGCCGGTGCACGAGCTCATGACCAAGGACGATCTGGTCACTATCAAGAACGGCGTCGGCACCGGCGAAGCCAAGCGCGTGCTGCACCAACACCGCATCGAAAAGCTCATCGTCGTCGACGACGACTACCGCTGCACCGGGCTGGTCACGGTCAAGGACATCGAGAAATCGCAGAATTTCCCCGACGCCTGCAAGGACGAACAGGGCCGGCTTCGCGCCGCCGCCGCCACCGGTGTTGGCGACGATGGCTTTGCCCGCGCCGAAGCGTTGCTCGACGCCGGTTGCGACCTCATCGTCGTCGATACCGCCCACGGCCATTCCGCCGGCGTCATCAAGGCCGTCGACCGTATCAAGAAACTGAGCAACTACGCCCAGGTGGTGGCCGGCAACGTCGCCACCGCCGACGGCGCCCAGGCGCTGATCGACGTTGGCGCCGACGCGGTAAAGGTCGGCATCGGACCGGGGACCATCTGCACCACCCGCATGGTCGCCGGCGTCGGCATACCCCAGTTCACCGCCATCATGAACGTCGCCGAACGCTGCCGCGACCAGAGCGTCCAAGTCATCGCCGACGGCGGTATCCGCTATTCCGGTGACCTTGCCAAGGCCATGGCGGCAGGCGCCGACTGCGCCATGATCGGCTCGCTGTTC
>JAYGEF010000393.1:0-3709 GCA_046582535.1 Alphaproteobacteria bacterium | reverse complement strand
TGGATGACGAGCATATTCTCCCCCTCGTAAAAGCAATCCACGGGGCATACCTCGACGCAGTCCATCAACTTGCAACGAATGCACGAATCATTGACGATGTAGGTCATTCAGGTCTCCAGTGTCTCAACAAACTTGCGATTTCCAGACTCAGACCGCGAGGCCTTGCTTGGCTTCCGTGATGCGCGCCAGGGCTCGTTTGCGCGCATCGCCGCGATCACGGTCGGAGACGTAGATCAAACCGGCGATGCGGCGCAACAACGAATCTTCGTAATCGTGTAGAACGCCATCGGCGTAGACCACTTCCCAAATCATCTCGATCAGTTCGACGCGCTCGCTGTCGGTGAAGTTATCCTTGATAACCCGGGTAAAACGCAAGAGGTGCGTGGCGTCCTTGGCGGCCTGCTCGGCGGCCTCGACCAAGGCCATGGCCTGGGTCTCCGACAGGCCGAAGCGCTTGCCGACGATGCTGTTGATGGCGCGCCGTTCGGCATCGTCAAAATCGCCGTCGCCCAGCGCGACCTCGGCGAGCAATGCCGCCGCCGCCAGATGCAACGCGTCAACCCCGGCCGTGTCGGGCAGTACGGGTTCCGCCGCGCCGCCGCCCATGGCTGCCAGCAAGCTCTTGATACGGTCAATCATGGCGTCTGCCTAACATAACCGCCATGGGGCGGCAAGCCTCGTGATTCTGCGGGTTTCAGTGGCCTTGCCCGGGTTCAGGAATTGCCTTCCTTGAGGCGCATGATGGCGCGGAGGTCGGCCTTGGTGGGGCGGCCCGCGCCGTGGTCACGGGCGGCCACTGAAGGGGGTGCTTTGGGCCTTTCGCCGGGGCCCGGTGAGGGCCTTGGCGCCAGGTCACTGTACAATGCCCGGGCTTCGGGCGCGGGGCCCCGGCGCTCGCCCAGGGCAATGATTTCAATGACCCGGATCAATGGTCCATGAGGAAATGTCACCACGTCACCGGGTTTGACCGTGGCGTGGGATTTGGCCACCACTTCGCGATTGATCCGCATGCGCCCCGCCGCGCAGGCCCTCGCCGCCAGGGACCGGGTTTTAAAGAACCGCGCATACCATAGCCACTTGTCGAGACGCAGGCGCGCGACGCTATCACTGGCGGATTCCGTCATGGGGTGAGACGCAACCCGGCGAGCCTGGCGAAGGGCGAATCCGGGTTCACCACGGGCTCGGCTTTGCGGCTTCGCGCCTTGCGTTTGGCTTTGCCGGGGCCCTTGCGGCGATGTCGTTTGGGCGCGGCGAAGCTCACCAATCCCTGGATGTCGGGCGCTTCGGCGCGATAGCCCAGGGCGGTAAGTACGGTTGCCAAGGCCTCGCCATCGCAATCGGCGAGGGCTAAAAAATCCGGGCCGGGAACGAACGAACCGATGTCGGACAGTCGGCGCGCCATGGCGGCGACCCGTTCGACCGCGTCAATGCGCAGCGCCAGGCGGCCGAAGACGCGATAACCGATGGCGCTATAGAAACCGTCCGGCATGTCCTTGGCCAGGCCAACCGATAGGCGGTCGTCCGAAAGTTCGTCGGGCAGCCGGACATGGTCCCCGTGAACCGCCCACAGTAATATTCGGGCGGCGCGGGCCCGAGGCTTGAGCAGGGCCGGCAGGAAGATAGCCTCGCGGCCGATCCGCACGCCGAGCTTGCCGAGGGCGGTGCGATCGGTCGCGCTCAGTGCCTTGATTTCGCGCTCGGCGCCAGGCCGACCGATCGAGCCGAGACCCTCCACCAGCTGGAAGGCAAGGCCACGGGCGGCGCCGGCCAATGTTGCCTCGGCCAGCCGCGCCAACGGCGCCAGCCGCCGCTGAAGGTAATGGTCGAGCCAGGCTTCGAGACGGCGCTGGACCCGATCCAGCGCCGGGCCGGCCAGGAACTCGCTGGACAACGGCTCGACCCGCAGGGTGATCGGCGTCGGGCCGGGGGTGAGGCGGGCGACCGGGGCGCCGCGCCAGGTCAGTCGCAAGTCGTCGTTGATGGCGAAGACACCATTGCCTTCGTTGCCAAGGGCGTCGGCGCGCCGGGCGATTTCACCCTTGAGGGCGCGCCGGGCGGCATTCCACAGGGCCTTGCTTTCATAGGGTGCCGAGGCGCTATCGGCCATGAACCGGAAGCCCTCGAGACGGCCGATGAAATGGCCTTCGACAACCACGGCGCCGTCCTTTTCGACTAAGGCCAGCATATCATCGTCATTGGCCAAGCGGCGGGTCAGCAGGGCCGCCCGCCGGTCAACGAAACGTTGGGTCAGCCGCTCGTGAAGGGCGTCGGACAGGCGATCCTCGATGTCGCGAGTGCGTTCCTGCCAGCCGCCGCCATCCTCGACCCAGCCGGCACGGTGGGAGATATAGGTCCACGTGCGGATGTGGGAAATACGCGCGACCAGGGTGTCGATATCACCATCGACCCGGTCGAGGCGGGTTACCATGCGGGCCACCCAGTCGCTCGGCAGCCGGCCGTCGCCCTGCATGAGATAGAGATAGACCCGGCTGAGCAGCCGGGCATGGGCATCGGCCATGATCTTCTGATAGTCGGGAATGCGGCAGACCTCCCACAACAGGCGGATGGCGTCGCGGCCGGTCGCCAGGGCGGCGACCTCGTCGTTGCCGGCCAGGGTCTTGAGGGCGACCAGGTCGTCGGCGTCATGGGCGCGACTGAGGCCAAGGCTCGGCGGCGGCGCCTCGAGGCCGCGGATCAGCCCGGTAATTGATTTGAACTCGAGCTTTGAATTGCGCCAGTTGATGGTCTTGAGCACGGGAAAGCGGTGGTTTTCGATGGCCTCGACGATCTCCGGCGCCATGACGCCGACCCCGGCGGTGGTGCCGAAGCTGCCGTCGTTCATGTGACGTCCGGCGCGGCCGGCGATCTGGGCCAACTCGGCCGGCCTCAAATCCCGTGGCCCGCGCCCGTCGAACTTGCGCAAGGCGGCGAAGGCGACATGGTCGACATCCATGTTGAGGCCCATGCCGATGGCGTCGGTGGCGACCAGATAGTCGACCTCGCCGGCCTGGTAGAGGGCGACCTGGGCGTTGCGGGTGCGCGGGCTCAGCGCCCCCATGACCACCGCGGCGCCGCCGCGTTGGCGGCGCAAAGCCTCGGCCAGGCTATAGACATCGGCGGACGAGAACGCCACCACGGCGCTGCGCGGCGGCAGGCGGGTGAGCTTGGCGGTGCCGGCATGGCTCAGGACTGAGAAGCGCGGCCGCTTGATGAAAGTAATCCCCGGCACCAGTTTGCGCAGTAGCGGACGAATGGTTTCGGCGCCGAGAAACATGGTCTCGTCGAGGCCGCGGGCATGGAGCAATCGGTTGGTGAAGACGTGGCCGCGTTCGTCGTCGCCGGCCAGTTGGATTTCATCGACCGCCAAAAACGCCACCGGGCGGTCGAGCGGCATGGCTTCCACGGTGCAGACGAAATAACGCGGCCGGGGCGGCACGCGCTTCTCCTCGCCGGTGATCAACGCCACTTGATTGACCTCGGCCTGGGCCGCCACCCGGTCGTAGATTTCCCGCGCCAACAGGCGGAGCGGCAGGCCGATCATACCGCTGCGGTGACCGAGCATGCGCTCGATGGCGAGGTGGGTCTTGCCGGTGTTGGTCGGCCCGAGGACCGCCGTCACGCGCGGTGGGTGGTCGGAATCAGGGGCCAGGGGCGGTCGAGCCATGACCTAGAGCGGCTTTAGAGAATACGGAACCATTTGACCGCGTCC